>CAYRBL010000020.1:7060-18445 GCA_964422385.1 uncultured Bacteroides sp. | reverse complement strand
GATGCTTGAGACATCGTGAAATTGTGGATTCGTGAAATTGTGAGTGGTGTTTTAATAAAGTGGTTTTTTTTTGGTACAAATCTTGAACCTCCGTGCCACTTGGCGCCAACCCCTCCATTAATGTTCTTTCAAGAGTTATAAGTTCATAATTCCGCCTATTTAAAACCGTTAAATTGCCAAAATGAGCCTAAACACATAACTTGTTTATGTTCTTATTGGCTTTTACACCTATTTAAACCTGCAACATCTTTTGAGAACATAACTAACTACCCAAAAGCGGAGGATACATTTGTACTGATTTATTCAGTTAAACAAAAAAAATGACTATGTCGCTTAATCAATTAAGCATCTACCTGCGATGACTCTTAAACTTGTGATTAGCAAGAAACCGTTTGATGTGATGATTACTGGCGAGAAACTTGAAGAATTCCGTGTCCCTTCCAAGTGGATTGAGAGCCGTCTCTTTGACAAGAAAGGCAACCCACGAGAGTATGAGTTCATACAATTCACTAATGGATACGGAAAGGATAGACCCTCCTTTACAGCCAAATATAAGGGATTTACAAAGCAATACAACATAAAGCAAGAGTTTTCTAATGGATTGAAATTAGAAGGGAATGAGTTTTATGTCATTTCTTATCATTTCTAAACATATAATCTAAATCACCATTACAAATGAATTTTTGTAATCTTCTTGTTTCTATATACTCTTTGATTGTTTCCTTGCTATAGCCATTTTTAAATAATTGAGAACGAATTCCGTCATATACTTCTTCGCTATTATACTTGAGTTCTTTTTTAATATAGTTCATTATTTCATCTGTTCGTTCAAAATCCTTTACCTTTTCTTCTGCTCTAAACTTATCTAAATTATCCTTTTTGACATAGCCCCCAATTATACTCAAAACATCAGTATTTAAATCTAATAATTGCGTCATATTCTTAACTCCTATATTAAGAATATATTTTATTTTTATATCAAATTTATTTGTAAGTAGGCTCAAGCAACACTTCTCCCTTTGCAGTTCTTCTTTTTGCATTCACCGTAGAATAGCCTTCATCTGGATTTCTTGTGATTGTACCTCTTCCTTTTCGCATAGGCGGTGCTCCAGTCATTACCGGCATTTTACTACTTATTTCACTCATAGGAGTTAATGGTTTAACCTGACTTCTTGTATATACTCTTGGTTTCATACCATAATACTCAATATCCCAATTTTCAGGACGACTTAATGCATATTTTTTGTCAGTTGTATATTCTCTATATAGTTCATTCACATTATTTGTAATATCTATTAGATTATAAAACCATTCTCCAAGCATTTTCTTCTTATCTCCAACCTCTTCTTCCATAGCACAATTACCTACCTTTTGCAAAGTTAGATGTAATCTTCCCTCACTATGACGAGCAAATTCTCCCTTTTGTCCCAATACCCCCTGTGGAATCTGATAGACTATATGTACCAAAAATGGTGCAGGACCATAAGCGGTTTTGTAATTACGAATTCGGGTATATAAACTATCTTTAGCAAATCCAACTTTATATACATCTTGTCCGTTGGATTTGATTAATGGTTGTGATATAACATAAATACCGCTCTTTCCTTCCCACCTATTTTTCTGACTTTTAAAGAATTGTTCGCTATTCATCTAATTAGAATTATTATTTTATTTTATATAATTAGAATTAAATGGAAGACGAAACTAAAATGAAATTATCCAAAGATTTTGGAAAAGATGTGAATCCATTAAAGGTTAAAGTTAGTTCCAAAGGCAAAGTCGAAACCAACATTACAATTCCTAAAGAAAAGAAACTAAAAGCACCCAAAAGTGAAATGACTGACCCTGTATTAATCAAACGAAAAAGGGGCAGACCCAAAAATGGCGATTATAGCGGAGAACAAAAATGGAGAGTATATAAAACCACAGTTGAACCAAAATTAACAGAGCAAATAAGGGGAGAGAATGAACCAAGTGAGTTATTACAATCAATCCAAGAAGGATTTTCTCAACTTAATCCTGACAATCTCAAAAACATTTTAATAGATGCTAATAACACAAATGCTGATTTGAATAGTGAGTTAATGAAACCAGAACATATACGAGGAGATTTAACAGCAGTACAAAAACTGGCTATGGAAAGATATAACAAGAATATAAGAACCAAACACGAACAAAAAAAAGCAGAAGAGAAAAATACTATGTATCAAGATGCTATGGATAAATTACAACCTGTTATAGATGAAGTGAAAAAAGAAGAAGATGCTAAACAAGTATTGAAAAAATATATATCAAGAAAAAAAGCAAAAGCAGTAGCAGAAGCAGTAGCAGAAGCAGAAAATAAAGCAAAATTAAATGAAGCAGCAAAAATAATACAAAACAATACTCGTACTGGATTTGCAAAAAAAGATTTTAAATTAAATAAAAATGCCCTTGCAGCCGTAAAAATAAACAACAATCTTTCTCCAGATGTAATTAATGCTACTATTATGCAAAAAACTTCATCTTTCACACACCCTATACAATTAAGTGTATCCCCTGCAAGAATACAAACAAGACTTCGACAATTACGACAAGAAGCAACAAGACAACCAGATTTACAACAAGCAGCACGAGGTAGTATGAGACAACCAGATTTTACTACTGCTGCTCCATTAAGACAAGATGAGATTAAAAATGATGCAGGAAGATTTTTAGGTAAATATGCAAAAGCGATAGCAAACCAAAAAGTAGCAAGAAGACAATTGAAAGCAGATGCAAATAAGTATAGGTCAAAAACAATTGACGCCCATTTACAAGGTGATATTTCATCAAGAGATGATTATCAAAAAAGATTACTAATGATTACAGGAATACCTGATGATGAAGAAAGTTTGAAAAAAGCATGGGCTCGTAAAAAAAAGCCAGGACCCAAAGCCAAAGCAAAGCCTAATTAACCCTCAACTTTTTTTTTCTCATACTACTTATAGATATAATAGAAATGAGTGATTTAACCTCTGGTTTCCCCAAAAATTTATCGTATTCAATCAAAGAACTCAACGGCTTCTCAAAGCAAACAGTAAAAATATTAAGCGACCAATTAGGAACTGATGTTAGTGCAGGGCAAATAATTCGTTTCAAATTACCACCCAATTCCTTGATTGATATGAGAACCTTTTCAGTATTCTTTGACTTAACTTCAGGTATTTCAGGTGGTACTACTGGTGTTGAAGTCCATTCACCTCGTTATACTGCTTCTTTCATAGAACAATTAAACATATATGTCAATAATACTCAAGTTTCAACTATCCCTTACTACAATCAATTATACAACGCTTTAGCCGATATGTCTTGGGGAACTGACACCACCTCAAAACGCTTCCTTGAGAATTATGACCCTTCAGTTATTTATACTTATGCAGCCGGTTCTGGTACAACTCTTGAAACTGCTACTGGAACAGTACATTATCCTATTAAAGCATACAAAGCGTGTGTTGCTGCGAATGCTGGACACGATGGTGCTGGTTCTAATGGTTATAGACAATTTGCCATTAACAACTGGGTTGGTATTTTAAATAATTCCTCCACCGCTGTATGGGACACATCAGATTTAGGTGATGTAATTGTAGAAATCCGTTTAGCCCCTGCTAATATTATGTTTGGCTCTCCCCCTACATCTGCTTATGCTGCAGGAGCGACCGTTACAGCAGATACAAATTTAGTAGGAGTTCCTTCTTATACTCTAAAGAATATTCGTGCTACTATGAGTAGAATCTCATTCAACTCGAGTGAATACTATGACTTAAAGGCTGCCAAATTACTCGAAAGTTCTTTATTAATAGGTTTCCAAGATTTTTATGGAGTAAAAGGCACAGTACAAGCCAAATCCGCTAATGTTTCTTGGAACTATAATGTAAATGCTAATTCATTAGATTATATTCTCGCTACTGTAAATCGTTCTGATTACAATACTTTTGATTATCTTCAATTATATGGTTCTGCTAATGGTACTACTGTTGAAAATTATGATGTTGGCGGTACTACTGCTGGAGTTAAAGGTTATACTTTTGCTGAAGCATTAGCAAAACAATCAGATGCAACCACATCTGCTACTATCATAACAGGATACACATACAATAAGAAAGATGGCGATTTATTTAACCAAGTTCGTTATTTCCAACGCAAGGCTTCTGGAATAAAAACAGCCCAATTTGCAATCAATTCAGTTATGGTTGACCCCTATCCAAAACCTCCTGCTGAAATTTACAACGAAGCCTTAATTTCTCTTGGTAATAAAAATATTGATATAACTTCAACTATCCACCCCGGCTGTCTCAGTCTCTATCATTTCTGCAAATACTATTTCGTTCATATATGTTCTCTTCAAAATCTCTCTGGTGATTCCACATTTTGGCGTTCAGGGCTAAATGGAAACGCGGCTTCAATTAATGTGCAATATAACGCTGTTTTTGATGGAGTCCAAACTGACATCATTCAACCATTATTCTTCAACGCCATTACAAGAATATTATCAGTATCTGCTGGTCGTATCATTAATGTTGTTTAAAAATAATAAAATCTTTACTGACTGTAGAATATGACAACTATACAGCGAGTAAATACACCTTCTACTTTTTATGGTGGTATTACCTCCTATAATAACACCCAAGCAAACCCCTTCAATATGTTATACTTTCAACGAGATATGAATGTTAAGAAAGAAATGGAAGCACAATCAGCAAGACATAACAAATCTTTCCATATTAGAAAGACGTATGATGACACTTACAATCAATTAAGCCAACTTTATACAAATGGTCGCCCTTTTCAACAGATATACAAACCAGATGTTGTGTCAATTCCATACAGAGACTATGAAAATGGTGGAAGAAACAGAAATATATTTAAATATACTGATGACAGAATGGTTGATGTTTCAGGTCAGTTATTTAGAGCCAAAGATATAAAAAAGACACCAATAGTGGTGTCAGAAAAATACAAAAGTGGTCTTTTAGGTATTAGAAAATAACAAAAATTAAAATCTGTTCTTATATTAAAATGGAAGCACACGGATTGGAAATACCGGAATTACCGGAAGAAGAACCTAAAAAGGCATTAAGTGAAAAGGCTTTGGAACAACGACGAAATGCAGTTAAGAAGGCTATGGAAAGAAAACAAGAGTTAAGTATCATAAGGAAAGTTGAGATAGAAAAGAAAAAGTTAGACCAGGAAGAGAAATTGACAAAGGCTAAAAAGGATTATGAGGAATTAGAGCAACGCCGAAAAGAGTTTGAAGAAAAATCAAAACCAGAAGTAGTTGAAAAAATTCACAAAAAGAAGAAAAAAGTAATTGAGAGAATTATAGAAGAAGAAAGCAGTAGTGATGAGGAAATTATAGAGAGAATCATAGTTAAAAAGAAATCTTCTCACAAACCAAGAGTACAAGACGAGGAGGAAATGATAAGCAATACCAATAAGGAAATTTTACTGCAGAAACTAAAGGACGAAAATCGCAAAAGGGTTATGGCTAATTTATTTGATTATTAATTAATTTTTATTTCATATTCAATAATAGAAATGATAGAGGAACAACCGTTAAATGGTTTTAATCATAAACTGAAATATGATGAATTGGACTATCCCAATTGTGAATGCGGTAAGTGCTTTAAAATGTTTTTTAATCTCTTATCAGTAGCATCTCGCCAGTCAGGAAAAACTTGGACTATATGTCAGTATGTTAAGCACCTTGAAAAAAACAAACTAAAAGATAAAGATGGAGTAGTACATCCTTTGAGAACTATTTTAATTTCTCCAACAATAGAAGCAAATCCAATCTTCACTTCTCTACAATCGCTAAATGAGAATGATATTCATACAGATTATAGTGATGACCTTTTACAATCAATTATTGATGACGTTAAACAAAAACGAGAAGAGACTGATGCTTATAAGGAATATGTTGAAGCCTATAAAATAATGGAAAAAACCCCAGAGGCAGATTTAGGAAAGTTATATGACAAAAGACCTGATATATTCAAGTTGTTGGAGAAGGAAGACTACAAAACCCCTAATGAAATAGAGCAACCAACCTTTTATGAGTTTCCCGTGAATATTTGTATATTAGATGACCTGATGGGTACTGCTTCATTCTCAAATAAGAAATCAAGCAAACTAACGAATGCAATTATAAAGAATCGCCATCTTGGAATAGTCTTTTGTATTTTGGTTCAGTCCATCAAGTCAGTCCCAAAAAACATACGACTGAATTGTTCGGTTTTTCATTTAGGACGCTTCGCAAATAAAAAAATGATTACAGAAGATATTTATGATGAAGTAAGTAATGTTTTGAAACCAGAACAATTTGAAGAAATGTATGACCACGCAACTCAAGAGAGATATGGTAGTTTAATAATTGATTGTTCTGGCAAAGAAAAAAGATTTATGAGAGGATTGGATACAGAATTATTTCTTGCTTAATATTAAGAAGAATGAGAGAACCACAGATAAAAAGTAAAACAGAGATATATCCCCAAGATTTTGATGAAGACCAAAAAATGTCATATGACCTATTCATAAGACAAGGTAAATTGCTTTTCCCAGAAGCCGAAGAATGGACTATTAAAATGGCTGTTGAGGCTTATGTTAGATTAGGAACTAATGAGAGACCTAAAATAAGCCAAGAAGAAATTGATGAATGGAAAGCCAAATATGACAATACCACTTGTGTATATGAAACCCCCCAGAATTTAGAAGAGGTTTTAGAAATACCTGAAAGTAAAATAACTGAAGTTATTGCTGTTGCTGAAGGCTAATTTATTTTTAAATCTTTTATATAAATAGATATAATGAGATATTACAAACAAAGCATCAAAAAGGTTCTGTACTTACATTCAAATAAAGCAACCACCAAAACTAATAGTACCAGAGCCTATTCCTACACTTGGAACATACAAGAGATTATGATTAATGAGGTTGCTGAATTACAAGTAGCTTCAATTGCTACAACAGGCACAACTTCAACTACTGTATATACTTTTAGAGTAGATAATTTGGCTACAAATTCCCTTGCTAATCAAGCATCAGATAAAGGAACTCCAATACTATTTGCTTCAACCTTAAACAACTCTAATACATTTTTCAGAGATGACTTTGGAATTCAATTATTGCCTCAATCTATAGATTCAATAACAATAACCGTAAGCGATGATATGGCAGATATGAATGCAGGTATTTTGAAAACCATAGCCTTTGTTCTATGTATTTGCATAGACGAGCACACCCCTGTAATTGAAGAGATTTCTCAACCATACAAAGAAGGAAGCGATTTAATCAAATCAAGATTTACAAAAAATAGTACATATATGTAGAGATGAAAAAACTTCACAATATATTTGTCAATTCCGCTGTTAGAAGAACAAATGAAAGTCTTTATAACTTTAGCATTCAATTCACAAACACAGCAATTTCTGCTAATGAAAACCAAACCATAAAAATTAATGTAATAAGTTTTGATATGATGAATACCTTTTATAATGTGAATGAAAATACTGGTAATAATACCTTTACCATAACCCAAACAGATACAAATGGAGTAAGCAATCCCATAACAACCACATACATAATTCCTTTTGGCAATTATTCTGTTTTAACTTTTAGGGATACATTAAATTCTATTTTGGCTAATAAAGTTATTGTAAGTTATAATACCGCTCAAAATTCCTTCACCTTTAAACTTCACTCAAACGCATCACCCACAAACAAATACTTTATAGACCCCTTAAATACCAAAAAGTTATTAGGAATATCTGTCAAAACAGAAATCACTTCTGTAGGAACAACTGGAACTTTTGTGAATATGGTTAATTTCAACAAGGTAATTCTCAAGTTAAACAATATAGATTTCGATTACTTTGTATATGATTGCGTACAAGATAAGAAGGACAATTTATGCGACCACTCTAATATCTTATTTTGGATTTCCAAACAAGATGTAGAGCCATTCAAGATGATTTCATATAATAATATAGATGGAGGTAATTCATTCAATTTCAATACCTACAACAAGGAAATAGATGTATTAGATTTTAGTTTGATTAATGAGAATGGAGAAGACCTCAAAGATGCCCCTTCCTTTTTAATGTCTTTGCAAATAACTATAGAAGATAAGGAAGAAAATTATAGCAAAGCAGTTGTCAAGATTGTTATGTTGTTGAATGATATTTATAATATAATTTTGGAAGGTTTGTACTACATAGGTTTTTTTTCTGTTCTTACAGGTAGAAAGAAAAAGTAGAATGGATTCATATACACCAATAATTCACAAAGTTATGGGGGCAGGAAAGAAAGGACATAAAGGTATTAAAATGATGGGTAATGTTAATCACCCACATCACCCATTAGGTAGTACCAACGAAACAATAAAATCTATGGATTACTGTTAGATTTTTTATTTTTATAATTGTTTTAATAGAAATGACAATCACAGAAGAACAGAATAGTCTTCTTATTCAATACAAGGACAAGGCTCAAATTATGAGTCTATTGTGTAATAACTCATATGAGTTCTTCAGTTTTATAGGAAGTATGATAAAAATTCCTATTATAATAAGTAGTTCCGTAATGGCTCTGCTGAATTCCAGTATAATAGATGCTGATATAATGAAATTCGCTAACATCATCATAAACTCCGCTACTGCTCTCATTCTATCTCTTTCCAGCAACTTTAAGATTGAAAGTAAGATGAGTAATTTTAGAAACATAGGAAGCAAATTCAACAAGTTAAGCCACGAAATAGACCACTTACTAATAAATGAGATGTCTGAAATAGATGGTGATAAAATAGAAGAAATTATCAAAGATTACGATGGATTAACAGAGGCGTTGGAAGAACCATTTCCAAGACGGATAAAAAATAAGATTTTGCAGAAATATCAAGGGAAAAAACATCTGCCTAATTGCCTTTTGGTTTATGATACTTCAACCATCAGCAACAGGAATACCCCTTCGCCTTCATTACAGGTTGATTTGGTGAATGAGATTTAAATCTTACTTAATAGTAAAATGGAAAAATACAACATTTATATACAAAGTGGAAAGATAAGCATCTCATTCTTAAATGAGTTGGTTGTAAATAAAAAAATAAGAATCAATTTTGATACTTCTACAACATTTCTTCGTATCTTTACTGATGATGAAGATGAATTCACTAAATTACTTGCTAAATCTCAAGTACTATACCCTGATGATGTCATTTTATACCAAAAGCCACCGCCACCACCACCTGAATTAATCATTATTCCCGAACCCGAGATTCAAGAAGTTGCATTAGTAAATTTATCTGCTCCTGTTGTTTCTGCACCTGATGATACAAGTCCTGCAGTATCTTAGTATTAATGGTAGTTATGTAATCATAGTTGATACTTAAGAAGTCATCTACTTCAGTTCCTAATATGAATAAATCCTTACCATTTATTTTTTTATCAACCTTGAAATGATTGTTATCAATAACTTCAGTAATCTTATAGTTATTTCCATTAGGTATTGTTGTGTCATTTATTTTAACAACATCACCAACTTTTAATTTAATATCCTTTTTATTTTGGAATTTTATAATATCATTCTCATAAGACAAAGCAACCTCAAATATATTAGGAACAATACCAATACCTGTAGTAATAATTTCTGGTAGTTCTTCTTGAACTTCTTGGGCTATGAAACCATAATTAAATTCTGCTGTTTGGATTTTATTATACGCAACTGGTCTTAACTTTAAGAAATTTGGTGTAATATCATCTGGTATATCATTAATATTACATTTGATTCTTCTATCACTAAAAGAAATTACTCCTTGACCTGCTATTGTATTTAAACAATAAACACCGACAGCTGTTCCTGATGCTATATTTTTAGCAACGGCAGTAGCACCTTCTCCAGCTCCCCAGTATAAGTACCCTATTGGACGGGTTGATACTGTTTGATTCGCACCAAGTGTTCCACTCGCAGCATTTATTTGAGAACCGAATGTAGTATAGCCAGTAATATTTAACCAATTATAATCTGTGGCATAAAATGTTCCAGAATTAGTTAAAGATGCTATATCAGTTTCCGTACTACTTCTCCAAGCATAACCATCTTGACTTCCAAAATATGTTCTCCCATTATTAACAAAGTATAATCTATTTTTACCATCTTGTGTATTGTTCCATCTGTCATTTGCAAATGTTGCAACACCTGATACATTTAATGTTCCTGTCCATAATCCATCTGCTACACCTAAACCACCACTATTTAACCACATCTTATTAACACCATTAATATAACTATTGATTGATGTACCTGCAGGAACTGATAAATATAAAGCACCGGGACTAATACCAATACTATAAGGATATGCTGATGCTCCTCCAGGATATAATATTATTTTATCACCAGCACCACCAGAAGTACCTACTGAAGGAGCACCATACCAAGTAGTGTCAGCACAAATAATTTTAGATGTGATATTACCACCAGTAAAAGTACTACCCGTACTCAAAGCGACATCATTCACATAATATCCCCCTGTTATATTAATATTCCCATTTACATTTAATTTGTGTGGATTTGGTGTTCCTGATTCAGTAAAAGAAGTCCAGCCAATATGCACATTACCATTATATGCTATTCTCATTCTTTCAGTCGGGGCAATATTTGTAGTTTCTGCTCTTGTAGAGAAAACTAAATTACCTCTCGTATTACCAGTTGTATTTGAAATAATACAACCAATTTCACAACAAGATTTATCAGTTAAGGTAGGGGCATAGCCGAATCCTATCCCGTAGTAATCGTTTGCTGTTGAACTATAACTACCTTTACCAAATTTCATCATAGGGTTTCCAATACTTCTTGGTAGTTTTAAAGTAGCATCATTCGCAGAACCGACATCTAATGTTAATATTGGTCCTGTATAAGTATCTTTGGTTATTTCCAATAAGCTTAAAGGGTTTGTTGTATTACCAATAGCAACATTTTTACTTGTGTATGTAATATCTGTACCATCATTCCAACTACTACCATAAGAAACACCATTCTTGTATAAAGAACCAGTAAAATTTATTCCACCATTTACATATAATTTGACAGCAGCAGTAGCATCAAAAGTATTTGTGGAAATTCCAATTTGATTTGTCCCGTTATAATATATTAGTGTGCTCCCATTATTTGTGAAAGGATTTGGATTGGATACTGATAATGTACCAGCATTTCCAGCAGTTCCATTAGCAACAAAGGTTAAAGAAGCATCAGTACTTATTTGGGCTCTTAAATTTGCGTCTAAATAGATTGGGGTATTTTGGTTTGTTGTCAATTTTGCCTGATATGAACTCATTCCTGCTGTGGTTTGATATGAACTCATTCCTGCTGTGGTTT
>CAYRBL010000020.1:0-6960 GCA_964422385.1 uncultured Bacteroides sp. | reverse complement strand
CTGCTGTGGTTTGATATGAACTCATTCCTGCTGTGGTTTGGTATGAACTCATTCCACTTATTAATTGGTATGTACTGTCTAATGTAGTGCCTTTTTGGGTTATATTACCTAAATTATCTATACTAACTATATCAGTACTATCTGCTGAATTTCTAAATGTATAACTTCCCCCACCAAAGACAGTTGAACCATTATTAATAAATTTTAATCTTTTAATTGGGTTTTTTGTTGCTGGTGTTCCAACAACAAAATCTCGCGATTGAAACCAACTATCATTTTTAAAGTATTGTGGATTAATACCATTTGAATCTATTGACATCATACTTGTTCCAGCAATCCAAGAAGTTAAATCATATTGTGATGAGAACCACATACCACTACTACCAGATACTCCTATACTTGAATTAAAATTAGGTGAAGTTTCTTGATATAATACTAATCTTTCACCCGCATTCTGGTGTGCTATAGTATCAGGAATTGCATAAGAAACATAAAGGTATGTATTTTTAGCATTTTTTGTTTGGTATGTATTATCTAATGTTGTACCATTTTGAGAAATTGCCCCAACTGAATTAAATGTACCTTGATTGGTAGTAGCACCAGTACTATCAATAGAAAATCTGTTAGTACCATTTGTGTAAAAGTTAATTACTGCTGGTGATGAGAACCATAATGAGCCAGAATTCATACCTATTGAATATGGGTATGTAGATACTGTTCCAGTCCATAAAATAATTCTATCTCCCGCACCACCTAAAGTTCCAACTGTTGGAAGTCCAAGATTTGCAACGGTTGCACCAAAATCAATTTTAGTTGTAATACTACCACCAGTAAAATTATTCAAAGCAGTACCATTCACATATACTCCTGTAGTATTAACACTACCATTCACATTCAATTTATAAGCGCTATTAACAGCATTAGTACCTATACCAATTTGATTTGTGCCGTTATAATATATTAGTGTGCTCCCGTTATTTGTGAAAAGATTTGGATTGGCAACCTTTAATGCAAATGGTGTAGTTGAATCTGCTATTATAGTTGAATTATCATAATTGACTCCAAGAGTGCCACCAGAAGTTGTTAAAGTAGTATTGGTACTTAAAGATAATGCAGTTCCACTTAAACTTAATGGTGCTGATGCTGTAATATTTGTGGTAGAACCCCCACCACTTCCTGTAAATTGCGTCCCATTTATCATAAGCCCAGATGAATTAATTTTAACAATTTCAATACCATCGATAGTAAATGCTATTTGATTATCTGCAGGATGGTACATACCAGTATTAGTATCATTAAGCCAAGTAAAAGATGGTTTGGCTATTGTATCATTTTTCCCTTTGTAAATTTGGTAATCATTTAAGTTATAAGTAATTTTGGTAGATGTAGTTGTTGATGGTACTGGTGCCATATTAGCAGTCATATTACCGCCGGAACCAGCAGAATAATTAGCAGTAGATGCAGTACTCGTATATATTGGATTTGTAGTGAAGGTTAAGGTTGGTGCTGTTGAAGTCGTATAATTTCCAACAGAACTTAATACTATAGTATTTAGGGGTAATGTGGAACCTGTGCCTAATTGTGGTCTATATTTGAAAGCAGGACTACCAGATTGTGCTAAACCACCATTAATATTTACAATTATTGTATCTGTTCTTGTGAAGCCACTTCCGTGATTTGTGATAGGTATAGTACTTAAAGTTGAATAGCCATTCCCCAAAGAAATCCAAGTTGCACTTCCTAACACAACTCCCCTATCAGTACCAGAAAGTGAATCATATAATGTAAAATAAGGAAGAGAACCACTATTATAAATAGGGCTTGGGCTATATACATAAATATAATATAATGGACTTGCTGCAAATATTGCTACACCTGATGCTTGAGTACTACCAGTACCTCCACCACTAAAAGTTATTAAAGGTGTTGAGTCATATAAACCACCACTTATAAAATTAAAAGTACTTATATAATATGATAGGGGTGGTATTGTAATAGTTAAAGGAGTATTAGCAAGAATGGTGGATGTTGTTGTAGTAGTACCAGAATTTACTGCAGTATCTATTCGTGTAATTGGTGTATCAACATTAAAAGTTATAGTACCAGATTGGTCGTATATGTACTGGTAAGTATTTGTAGAAACTAATGTAGGTTGTACTGTTGAACCATTTTTTGTTAGTGTAGCAATTGTCGAGACGACTTCGATATTGTTTATTGACAAATTATTATTATTATCATAATTCAAAGGTAATGTATAGGATTTGCATAATTTATATGAACTATCAAATGATGCAGTATTTGTTGTAGTATTATATAATAATGGAGAAGTCCAAGTTATGATAGGATTTTTGGTTTGTACTTGATTATATGCTAATAATGCTAAGGCACCAGCACCCCCAGAACCCCCTACTATTGAAGCAATAGATGCATTTTGAACTGCATTATAAGTTCCGATTTGAGTTTGTAAATTTGTAATCGCTAATTCATCACTTATGAAACGATTTTCTGTATTTATTTGAAATATTCCAAAGTCCCTTTCTATTGTTATTAAACCAGTATGGATATTATACCAGCCTTGAGGTTTATTTGGAAATAATATATCTGTTGTGTGAAAATAAAATATCTCGCCATTAATACCAATTTTCGTTTTGTAATTATCTCTCCCTGTTATATCATTTAAAAATCTAATTTCACCATTAGGTATTATGTTGCTGATATGTGTATTTCCTAATGAAGTTCCTATCAAATTCTTTACCACACCAGCATAGTCTTGTAAAGTTGTAATGCTATTTAAATTATTTGCTGTGTTTGTGTTTAAAGTCGTGATATTGTTATTTATAATTTCAATATCATTCATTACAGGATTTAATCCAGTAGCACCAACAAATTCACCTTCAGTATAAAAGCCATTCATTTTATTAATCTATAATATTAATATAGAATAATATGAATGGGTGTGAATTACTTATAGACATAACAACAGATGAAGTTTCTACTGAACTTTTGAAAGATGTAGATGATGCTAAACTTTTGATGCTTGAAATAGTGAGAAAGTTAAACCTGAATGTAGTTAAGTTTGTGTATCATCAGTTTAAAAATGATAATGGAGAAAATTATGGGGCTACTGGTTTGTTATTATTGTCGGAAAGTCATTTAACCATTCATACATATATAGACAGTAGAATGGCTTCCATTAACATCTATACCTGTAATCCTCAAACCCCTTTGTATGATGCTATTGATGTAATCCAAAACTTTTATGGGAAAGAAACCAAAATAAACTTTAAAGAAATTTCTCGGTAGTTTATTAGAAATGAAGAAGAAAGTGATTACTTTGGAATACCTTGAAAGTTTGGTTAAAATACAGGAAGAAAAAGATAAGTTAAAATTAAAATATCCTAATAATATAAGAAATGAGTAATATAACCAAATTATTAATTCCCTTTGAACTAAAGGACGAAATAAAGAAAGAGTTTAAAATTAAATGGGACTCTGACAAAAAATTATGGAAATATATCGGTGAATTGCCTGAAGGTCTTGTAAAATACCAAATGAAGTATTTAGATATTCCTTACGAGGTTAAGGACGAATGGAAAGCAAAATTAAAATCTATGAAATGGGTTCCAACTGAAAAATGCTGGGCTGTCAATTTTAATGATTATAAATTATATATGGAAAAATAAAAAAATGATTTAAGAATTATATATGTTAAGTATATAAAATAAATATATTATATTATATTAAAAGAATGACAGACATTATTTTTACAATCATCGCTCAAAATCCTAATATTGTTGAAGAAATTAAGGCTGAAGAGGCTTTAACCCCTTACCAGAAGAAGCAACTACTTTGCTATAAGTACTACAGAAATCGATATGCTACTGATGCTGATTTCAAAAAAAAACAAGATGAAAGAAGTCGAAAGAGTCGTAAGGAAAGATACAATAACGACGAAGCATTTCGCCAACATATCCGAGACTACCAAAAGGAATATTACAGCAAGAAACAAGCACAGAAGTTGTTTAATTAAATTTGTATTGAAATATTAAGAATATGAAAAAAAATGATTTATTTTTATTATAAATTTTCATCACCATCACAAGATGTTTGACTTGAAATTTATGAAACTGTATCTTGCTTTCATTTCTGGAGTTATAAATTATGATATTAATTTTCAAATTTTATCTCCATTTTATAAAGTGCCAAAATGTGATGAGGTATATTTGAAAGAATTTACTAACATTCCTATTGGAAATGATGTTTTAAAAAGAAATATAGAATTATTAAACTATTTTAATCTGTTAGATAAATATATTCGTATTAATAATGCCATAAAAAATCTAAGGAGTACATTAGTTTCTTTTTCTTAAATTTATGAATTAAAAAGAAAGCCCTATGTAGTTTTTTGGGCTCTTATTTTCAAAAGTAAAATGGAAAAAAATGATTTAAGAATATGAGTCGTTAAGAATATAAAATAAAAATCTTTACATATGTTAAAGTATAAAGATAAAGAAATGGCAATCCCTAAAGTTTTACGAAATAATATAACCAAATATTTAGGAATTATACCAGATTTACGCAGAAAGGATTTCAAGCAATTAGTCGCTGAAAATGGGGGAATTGACAGAACTATAATTTCCCTCAAAAGTCGCTTGAATGAAGTTCCTGCTTATAAGAAGACCCTTAAGGTTAAAGGATATTATGAAAAGAAAGTACAAAAGAAGGCTGATGAAAAGAAGAAGAATGTTAGTGCTTCTAAAATACAAACACAATATTCAAGAAACAAATTATTTAGAACCACACCAACAAAGGTATGGGAAAGTTGGTTTAAGTATAAATTAGTGAATCCTTCATATAAAGAGTATGTAGAACATCTTGATATAGAAGTATTAAGGACAAAATTCGAATTAAATGTACCATATGTATCACAATTAAATAGATTTATTGAATACTTTCAGTTTTACAAAGTAGCATCATTTATTGAAAGTAAATTAAAAGAATTAAAATCTATGAAGTTATGTATATCATATAGTTTATTTAGTGGTAGTAAAGATGTAGAAGGTGATGAATCAGTTTGGAAAAAAACATTAAAATCTAAAACTATTCTAACCAAAAGTGATATTTTTAAATACTTGGAAGAAGTTTATGTTAGTTTTGAAGAAGAAGCAAAAAAACCATATGGTAGAATATTAGGTTTGAACGATGTAAATATAATTTTTACAAAGGTAAAACCTTTAAGTGGAAGTTCTTACATTAAATTACCTGATTGGATTGCTAATAAAAAGGCTGTCATTAATATCAAAAATGAGAATGATAATTTATGTTTTCTTTATTCTGTTATGTGTGGTTTGTATAAGATTTGTGATGACAAAAATAATGACAGAACAAGTAAATATACCAATTACATTAATGAAAGACTACTAAAGTATGATGATAAAGATATGCCTATGATGGTAAATAAGATTATTCATTTTGAGAAGAGAAACCAGTTAAGAATTAATGTATTTGGTGTAGAAAATCGTTCCATTTTTCCTATTTATACCACAGCAAACAGAGGTATTGATAATTATCCAGAAATCAATTTATTATATATTACAGAAGGTGAAAATAGTCATTATACTTACATAAAAAACTGGAATAGATTAATGTGTAATGTTGGAGATAAGAATGAAAACTTTGTTTGTAATTTATGCTGTGGTTTCACCACTACTTCAAAACAAAGTTTAGATAAGCATAAAAATTATTGTATTAGCGGTCAGGCTGTAGAGATGCCTGAAAAATCTCATATCAAATTTGACAAGTTCAATAATATTAATGAATGTCCCATCAGAATTTATTCAGACTTTGAAACCTTAAGAGATACTTCATTCGCCCACAAATCAAAGAATGGAGAAACCTCATTTGACTATAAACATATTGGAGCATCTTTTAAGTTATTTGTGGTAAGTGATATTCCTATTTCAGTTCCTTGTGTGAAAAATGGAAAATACTATACCTATTCAAGCATCTATCACGGTTTAGATGCAAATGATGAGTTTGTAAAGCAGATTAAAGAATTAGAAATCATTCTATCAAATGATATGAAAATGGCTTTAGAATTGAATAGAGATTTTAGAACTATGAAGATTACAGAGGAACAAACAAATACCTTTAAAGAAACCAAAAATTGTTGGATTTGCAGAGATAGTTTTAAAGGTAATAAAGTAAGACATCACAATCATTTCACAGGTGAATATCATAGCCCTTTATGCACCAATTGTAATATTCAAATCAAGGAAAAGATTAAAATACCAGTTTTCTTTCATAACCTTAACTATGATAAAAATATTTTCTTCAAGTCATTTGTGAATGTTGATGTAGAAAGCAAAGACATTAGCATTTTACCTGATAATGAAGAGTGTTATAAATCATTTTCAGTTGGTAAATTACACTTTTTAGATAGTGCAAGATTTATGATGTCATCATTAGAGGATTTAATCAAAAATTTACCTATGGATAAAAGAGTATTCTTAAGTCAATTAGCACAAAATGAAGTAGAAGAGAAGTATATGAATGAGAAAGGATATTTCCCTTATGATTGGTTTGATAGTATTGATAAATTTGATACTCCTATTGAAGAACTTAAACAAAAAGATTTTGACAACAAACTTAAATTAGAAAACTTAAGTGATGAAGGTTGGGTTCATATCCAAAATATAATCAAGGATTTAAACATCAAAACTTTTAAGGAATATCACGATTTTTACCTAAATATTGATGTGAATGGTTTAGCAGATGTATTTGAAACCTTTAGAAATACTTCTATTGAAACCTACAAATTAGACCCGTGCAATTATGTAGGCACACCTTCATATGGTTGGGACGCGATGTTATTGATGACTAATGTTAAGTTGGAGTTATTAAAAGATAGTGAGAGATCGGAAGAGCACACGTCTGAACTCCAGTCACCTGAAGCTATCT
>CAYRBL010000019.1:5385-18525 GCA_964422385.1 uncultured Bacteroides sp. | reverse complement strand
AGAAACAAAGGAGTCAGTTTATCATAAATAATAAAAAGGTAATGACTATTGCCCGTGCTAAATTTACCGAAGCACTTTATGGTACTGAACATCCGTACGGAAGAAACTCCGAATTGGAAGACTTCGACCAGATAAAAAGAGAGGACATCGTAGCTTTTCACAATGCTTTCTATCATTCTTCAAATTGTAAGATGATAATAGCTGGTAGAATTGATGAAGATATTCTTGAGATGATAAACACTCATTTTGGAAAAGGAAACTGGGGGAATAAAACTGAAGTTGTAAAGTCAGATACAAGCTTTACTATTACAAATCCTGCAAAGAATAAAATATTTATTAATAAAGAAGACTCTGTTCAATCAGCTATCCGAATTGGAAAGGTGCTTTATAATATGCATCATGAAGATTACATAAACTTTCAAATATTAAACACTATACTTGGGGGATATTTTGGTTCGAGATTGATGAAAAACATAAGAGAAGATAAAGGTTATACTTATGGAATTGGCTCTGCAATTATCCCTTTAAAGAACTCAGGTTATTTCTTTATATCTGCCGAAACAGGTTCGGATGTAACCTTTCTGGCTGTTGAAGAAATTTATAAAGAGCTTAAGAAATTAAGAGAAGAACCTATATCTGATGAAGAGTTAGACTTGGTTAAGAATTATAAAACCGGTGAAATAATGAGAAGTCTTGATGGTCCATTTGCAATATCAGACCTCACAAGACTGTCTGTTCAATTTGATTTGGATGAAGATTATTTCAAGAAGTATATTTCTATGACAAGAAGTATAACACCAACAGATATACTTAATCTTGCTCAAAAATACTTAAACGAAGACTCATTGACTGAACTCGTAGTTGGGAAAGAGGGTAATTAACAACAAATTTACTTTTTCTTCGTTTACTTTAGAATAAATGTTCAATGAAAACAAAACTTCTAATAGTAATTTTAATATCACTTACATTAAAGCTTGGAGCCTTAACTGCTCCAAAGCTTCATTGTATTGTTGTAAATACTAATGGAAGCGTCACCCTAACCTGGGCTACTCCAACTGGTACCGCAGGATTTGGAAGTTATCATATCTTTAGATCAACAACTGCTGCCGGACCCTATTCTGATATAGGTACTGTTGCAAATGTAAATCAACTTAGCTATACTGACCTCACCATTAATGCCAATGCCCAATCTTATTATTATTATATTAATAGTTTTACAACTACTGGCACTGCATCTACTCCAATTGATACACTTCAAAGTATGTTGCTTGCAGTTACCAATACTGGAGTAGGGAATGCACATCTGGCCTGGAACCCTATTCATGTTCCTGCCTTAAACACTACTTCGGTATACTATTATATATATAGAGCGAAAAACACAACGACAAGCTGGCAGTTTCTCGACTCTACTGCATCGCTTACTTATGATAATGCGGTTAATGTCTGTCATGACACATTAAATTATCGCATAGAAATAAAAGACGCAACGGGATGTATTTCCGTTTCGTCCATTGATGGGGATATTTTCTTTGATCAAACAGCACCAATATTCTTTGGTTTCGATACTGCAAGTGTTAGCCACACTTTTGATAGAGTTATTTTAGGATGGCAACCTAGTCCCTCATTAGATACTAAAGGTTATATTATTTGCAGAGGTCCAATTTGTATAGCACTCGATACTATCTGGGGACGATTAAATACATTTTATATTGATACTTCTTCAAGACCTAATACAAAATCATATACCTATAGGATTGCTGCTTTCGATAGTTGCGACAACACAAGTACCTTTAGCATTAATCATAACTCTATCTTTTTGCAATCGTCAGAGGATGTTTGCAACAATAAAATAAATCTTAGCTGGAATTCATACATTAATTTGAGTCCTCAAATATTGGGATATCGTGTAATGATGAGTACAAATGGTGCTAATTATAGCAGTATAGCCAATTTAGCTACCAATGTATATTCTTATACTTTCTCTGGACTTGCTGATAGTACCAATTATTGTTTTTATATTCAGGCTTACGATAGTGCCAACTTTAAAACATCAAGTTCTAATGTAAAATGCCATTATATTACCTTATCACATAGTCCAAAATTTCTATACATCCGCCATGCATCTGTTGTAAATGGCTATATTGAACTAAAAGTTTATACTGATACTTCAGTTTTTATTAAAGGTTATAAAGTTTTAAGATCCGATACTCCCGGTGGCCCTTATTCTTACATAATGACCCTGCCCTACAATGCTCAACCCAACTTTACTATTAATGATAATTCTGTAGATGTGATGCGTTCGGTTTATTATTATAAGATTGAAGTTATAAATAGTTGTGGTGCCAAGGGGAGCCAGTCTAATGAAGCTCATAATATTTTATTAACTACTAAAACCAAGGATAATTTCACCAATGAATTAACATGGAACGAATATGGGAATTGGCAAGGAAATGTACAATCTTACGACATTTATAGAAGTATTGATGGTGGCTCTAACTTTAGTTATATAGCTAATCAGCTAGTAGGTACTCCTCCTTACACTTATTTGGACGATGTATCTATATACTCTTTAGGCAATGGAAAGTTTTCTTATTACGTAATGGCAAAGGAAAACCCTAATGCTGTTTTTAATTTTACTGAAGAAAGTTATTCGAATATCTCAGAGCAAGAACAGGCACCTTATATGTATATTCCAAATGCTTTTTGTCCGAAAGGACTTAATAAAGAGTTCAAACCAGTTTCAATCTTTGTAAGTAACAGGAAGTTTTTAATGCAAATATATAATCGTTTTGGACAAATAATCTTCGAAACTGACAACCCTGATGTAGGTTGGGATGGCAAGCTAAACAATGAATATGTACAATCTGGAGTATATGTTTATTTTATTAGCTATATAAAACCCGACTCGGAAGTTGTTCATCGGAAAGGACATGTGTCAGTTATTTATTAAGAATGTGAAATAATTCAAAAATAATTTTGTTACTTTTAATATTTTTACTAATTTTGCACTCCATAAAATTTGAACAATGAAAAGAACATTTCAACCATCAGTTAGAAAAAGAAGAAACAAACACGGATTCAGAGAAAGAATGGCTTCTGCAAACGGACGTAGAGTTTTAAATGCAAGAAGAGCCAAAGGAAGACATAAATTAACTGTTTCTGACGAAAAAAATAATAGATAATTTACTTAATAAGTAAGCTATTTATTTTACTTTTTTAAGTTTAAAGATATTTTTCAAAAGGAGCGATATTTAATATCGCTCCTTTCTTTTTTATTTTTCCAAAAGCTCTAATATCGAGTCAATATACTCTCTGTCATTAGAGAGTCTTGGAACTTTATACTGTCCACCTAATTTCCCTTTCGATTTTAACCAATTATAAAAAGTGCCTTTAGGCACTGATTTAATAACAGGAAGTTTCAACAACATATTGTGATACCTCTTAGCTTCGTAATCCGAGTTAATTGATTTTAATGCATTGTCCAAAATCTCAGTAAAGTATTCGATACTCTCAGGTTCTGTTTCAAATTCAATTATCCACTCATGTGATGCGGAGTTATTATCATTTAAATAAACAGGTGCTGCAGTAAATTCATTAACGATTGCTCCCGACTTTTCGCAAGCAATTGCCAAAGAATTTAAAGCATTTTCAATTATCAATTCTTCGCCAAAAGCATTTATAAAATTCTTCGTCCGGCCTGTAATTTTAATTCTAAATGGATTAATAGAAGTAAATTTTATAGTATCTCCTATAATATATCTCCATAAACCTGCATTAGTTGAAATAATAATTGCATAATTAACTTCTGTTTCAACTTCATCCAAGGATAAGGTTTTAGGATTCTCTGTATTTATTAATTCTAAAGGCAAAAACTCATAATAGATACCATAATCCAACATTAATAATAATTCATCAGAAGAAGGATTGTCCTGTATACCAAAAAAACCCTCAGTTGCATTATAGGTCTCCAGATAATTCATTTTATCTAAAGGTAAAATTTTATTAAATTGTTCCCTATACGGTGAAAAACTTACGCCACCATGAAAATACACTTCCAATTCGGGCCATACCTCCAATATATTTGATTTACCAGTAATATCTAAAATCCTTCTTAATAGTAATAAAGTCCATGAAGGCACCCCTGATAAATTTGTAACGTTGTGGTCGATTGTAGCTAAGGCCATTTTTTCTATCTTCCCTTCCCACTCATCCATCAAGGCAATTGTTTTGTTTGGAACTCTAATAAACTCTGCCCAGAAAGGAAGATTCTCGATTATTATCGCGGAAAGGTCACCATAATACGACTCATTATTTACCTCACTTATCCGATGACTTCCTCCTAAAGCCAATCCTCTACCATTGAAGATCATGGTCTCTGGATAATTATTACAATATATCGACAACATGTCTTTGCCACCTTTAAAATGACATTCTTCCAAAGATTCTTCGCTTACTGGAATAAATTTACTCTTATTACTAGTAGTCCCCGACGATTTTGCAAACCACTTTACATCAGTATTCCATAAAATATTCTGTTCGCCACACATCAATCTATCAATATATGGTTTTAGCGAATTATAATCATTTAAGGGAACACGTTCTTTAAATTGTTCGGCTGTACAAATAGATTTATAATCGTATTTTAATCCCCATTCAGTATCTTTTGCAGTACTTATTAACTTCTTAAGCCACTCATTCTGCACTTCGTGTGGATACTTCATGAATAGTTCAATTTGATGAATCCTCTTTTTCATCAACCAAGAAAACACCGTATTTATTAGCTCCATATTGTGTAATTTTTCAACTACAAAAATAAAAATAATATTTCATAATCTTTACAGATTAATTTTATTTAATCGTATATATGTTCTAAATTTGCAAAATAAATAAATTGACACCTTGAGAATAACTGTAATTATTTTGGAATAAGTTTTAAAACAATAGTATAGCAATAATATATGACAAAAATAAAAAACTATCTCTCTCTAGTTAAATTTGCACACACAATTTTTGCGATGCCCTTCGCTTTAATTGGTTTTTTTATGGCATTATCACAAAATACAAAAGTAGATTCCTGGAGGATATTACTTCTTCTGGTTGTACTTTGCATGGTATTTGCCCGTAATTCCGCTATGGGCTTCAATAGATATATCGACAGGAAATTTGATTCCGAAAACGCTCGTACTGCTCAACGTGAGATACCTGCGGGAATTATATCACCAAAAAATGCTTTAGCTTTTGTGTTTTTCAATTCTTCTTTATTTATTATCACCACTTTTTTCTTAAACAAAAATCATCTCGCCTTTTATCTTTCGCCGGTAGCTTTAATTGTGATTCTTGGCTATAGTTTAACAAAAAGATTCACCGCTTTGTGCCATATGGTACTTGGTCTTGGGCTTGCTTTAGCCCCAACTGGTGCTTATATTGCAGTAAGCGGAAGATTTGATATACTGCCAGTCCTTCTTTCTTTTATGGTTTTATTTTGGGTTAGTGGTTTCGATATTATTTATGCCTTACAAGACATCGATTTCGATAGTTCTAAAAAGTTAAAATCCATTCCCGAGTCGTTAGGCATCTCCAAATCACTTGTGCTTTCGGCTATTTTGCATACTTTTTCGCTCATTCTTATTATTACCATAGGTTTTTTAGACCATTTTAATTATTTGTATTGGATTGGTGCTGCTATTTTTATACTTTTATTAATCTATCAACACCTAATAGTAAAAGTTGACGATATGAGTAAAGTGAATCTTGCTTTTTTTACTACTAATGGAATTGCAAGCCTTATTTTTGGAATTTTCGTAATACTCGATATCATTTTATTCAAATAATATAATAATATCATTATATTTCCTCTTTTTATCTTCTTCCTAATTACTTATAACAATATCATTTGTAATTAGCAGAACAATATATTAACTATTTTTAACTTCAAATGTTAAATATAATTTAAAAATATGTTATTTTTTTCGAAAATTAGTAGTAATTTTATACTTTCTTTTTTCTAAGATATTATTATAAAAATATTTTGCAATTAGAACAATTTTTTATTCATAACAAAATGACAGACACGATAAATCAATTTAAAAATTACAATTGGGAATCTAAAGTAATTCTCATTGTTGAAGATGATATATGTAATGCTTGTTATGTAAAAGAGATTATTGATAAAACGAATGCGGAGTGCAAAATAGCACCAAATGCTCGAATGGCTCTAAAATATTTCTATTCTACGCCTAAAATAGACTTAATTTTAATGGACATTCAACTCCCAGATATGAATGGTTTGGAACTTACTACTAAAATTAAAGCAATAAATTCAGATGTGCCTATTATTGCTCAAACTGCTTTTGCCAGTCAATTTGATAAAGAGATGTGCTTTAATTCGGGCTGCGACGACTATATTACAAAACCAATAACTAAGAATGATATCCTCGCTTTAATAGACTCTTACTTTTGCGAAGAAGTAATTAGTTAACGAGTTTTAAATCAAATTAACCAATATATATTAAATCCTTTTTTAAAACAGTTTAAGGAAAATAATTCTTAAATTGTTTTTTTATTTCTTTTGTCAATATTTAGTAAATAATTCTTCATTTTATTTTTTATTTATTCTTAGATTATTTTCATAATTGTACAGACAAAATTCAGATGCCATTCTAAAATAAATATGCATATTAAAATCAATCTTAAGTAATTTTCTAGTTATGCTGTGCAAGCAAATTTTTTAAATTGATATATTAACTTTGAAAACACACCAATTTTTAAAGTAATCCTAATAATATGCATTTAATAATAACCTTTCTGGATACAAACTAGAAATACTTACATTTTAAAACATACATTTTTGATTCAAAAAAGAGTTTCTGACATTTGTAACGTACTATTTTTGGTTCCAAAAGGAGCCATTTACATTTGCAAAGTACCTACTCGGAAACCTAATGGGGTACTTTACATTTGTATATTGTTCGGAATCGAACGGTAGTTACGTAATTTTTATACGTAAAAAACAAAGAAAATAGTAATAAGGAAAATTCTAAAAAAAGAAGTGCGTTTTAAAGTCTTAAATTAGATGAATTACTCCACCACAATTATCTTTTTTTGCACCTGTAACCGAACTTAAACAATTATCCTCGTTTCTAAATCTTAAAACACCAAGAAAAGCAAAAATCAATGCTTCTTTAAATTCAATTATAGTTTTATCAGGAATAATAAAATTATTTTTTGAATTCGACATAAGATTATTTATTAGAAAAGAATTATAAGTTCCACCTCCTGTAAGTAGGACAGTAGCTGATGGGTTCGTATTAATTATTTTATTAATTTGAGAAGAAATATGATGAATAATAGTGCATAATTTATCTTCAATTGAAATATTAAAGTTATTTATATTTGGAAAAAATTCGTTCAAAACCCATTCTTTTCCCAATGATTTAGGATGCTTGATGTGATAAAAAGAAAGCGCTTCCAATTGCTGAAACATTTCTTCATTAAATGTACCTTTTGATGCAATATTCCCTTCATCATCATAAGGAAAACCTAATTGCTTTGTCAAATAATTTAAAACTATATTCACGGGACAAATATCAAAAGCAATTCTTTTAGCATCTTGCTCATACGAAATATTAGCAAAGCCACCAAGATTTATACAAAAATCATATTCGCCAAACAAATGCCTGTCACCAATAGGAACCAAAGGTGCTCCTTGTCCACCAAATGCGACATCCTTACTACGAAAATCATTAATTACAGTACAGTTTGTGACAGTGGCAATCGTATCACCTTTTCCTATCTGCAAGGTCAAACCTTTGTCAGGTTGATGAAAAATAGTATGCCCATGTGAAGCAATAAAATCAGGAATAATATTGTTTTTTTTAATAAATTGATGTGTAAAACTGCCTAAAAGCTTACCATATTCAACATCCAACAAAGAAATATCAAAAGCCGAAGCTTTTTCAACGCTCGAAAGCTTCTCTATCCAAGTAGTATCGTATTTAACAGTCTCAGCATTTATTATTTTATAAATCCACTTGCCATTATTTGTAAGTTCAAAGGTACAGTTCGCAATATCAAGACCATCTAGCGAAGTCCCTGACATTAATCCAATAACATTATAAACTTTATTCATACCTATACAATATTATTATATAGCATCCATTATTTTCTCCAACTTAATCCCTCTCGAACCTTTTACCAAAATCGTAGCATTTTTAATAGGATTTTTTATCAGATAATCTCTAGCTTCGTCTGAATTATTAAAACTTTTATAGTTTTTATTTTGTTTTGAAAAGTCTTTTCCAACCAAAATAACATCTTTAAGATTATTTTTTTCTATTAAGTTTAAAATATTTTGATGTTCATCCAAACTATAAGACCCCAATTCCAACATATCGCCAATTATCAAAACTTTGTTCTCAACATCCATCTTTGCAAAATTCAAAATAGCATTCTCCATACTACTTGGATTAGCATTATAAGCATCAAGAATAACAGTGTTATGTGAAGTCTTTACAATCTGCGACCTACTATTTGATGGCGTATATGTTTCGAGAGCATCTTTAATAATAGTATGCTCAACATTAAAATAAATACCTACACAAATTGCAGCCATAATATTTTCAAAATTATAAGCACCAACCAAATTCGTTTTAATTGTGTATTCATTATCGTTATAATGATAAGAAACCTCAACATTGGGATCAGTTGAAATCAATTTACCATAACAGAAATCAGCATCATTTATACCATAAGTTATTTTATCAATATCATTAGAAAGGCTCATCAAAAGTTCGTTATTAGTATTAATAAAAACTTTCCCCTTTTTATTTTTAATATAAATATACAAGTCATTTTTTGCTTTAATCACCCCTTCAATACTACCGAAACCTTCCAAATGGGCTTTCCCTATATTAGTAATTATACCATAATCAGGTTGCGAAATCTTACATAAGTCACCAATTTCACCAATATGATTTGCGCCCATTTCAATAATTGCGATCTTATGTTTATCAGTAATCGACAAAATAGTTAAAGGAACACCGATATGATTATTAAGATTTCCAATTGTAGCCAAAGTCTTGTATTTTTGAGAAAGGACAGCATTGATAAGTTCTTTGGTAGTAGTTTTTCCATTGGTGCCAGTTATTCCAATAAAAGGTATAGTCAAATGTTGTCTATGGCAAATTGCAAGTTCCTGTAACGTTTGCAAAACATCCTTCACTAAAAGATACTTACTGTTATCTATAAAATAATTTTCATTATCAATAATGGCATAAGCAGCACCCTGTTCTATAGCTGAAGCTGCAAACAAATTGCCATCAAAAGTGTCACCTTTTAATGAAAAGAAGATAGAGTTAGGGATTATTCTTCTTGTGTCGGTAGAAATATTAGGATGATTTAAAAATATTTTATAAAGTTCATCAATCTGCATATGTCATAGGTTTAAATTAAAAACCCCATCTACATAAAATGTAAATGGGGTTCCTATATAATATATATTGTATTATTGTTTTTTGAAAGGCGAACCTACTCTGGTCATCGCACATCTGAAACCAATATTATCATTTGCTTGGTTTTCTTCCATAAATCTTCTAACGCCAGGGCCTAAATAATAAGCTTTATCTTTCCAAGAACCGCCTTTATATACTCTGGTTTTATCATTAATCATAGATGAAGCTGCATATTCATATACTTGATTTGTAGTGGTAGTTTTTACAGAATCACTACTTAACCAATCAGAAACACCTAAAACAGAAGCATAATCACCATCTAAATAATTAATGTTATCTGCTTTTCTATAGTTTCTTCTGTTTACATTTTCTTCAGTTTTTACATTCTCGTATTTTACTCTACCTAAACTATCTTTATCTAAAGTTAATCCATCAGAATCTACTGATTTCTTTGTGTAAACATTACCTCTGAAAGGATTGAAATCTGTCATATCATCAATACTTTGTGGACGGTATACATCAAGAACCCATTCGCTAACATTACCTGCCATATTATATAAACCATAATCATTAGGCCAGTAAGCATAAACTGGAGCAGTAATATCAGCAGCATCATTTAAATTTCCTGCAACACCCATATAATCTCCTCTGCCTCTTTTAAAGTTAGCAACCATATCTCCATAAGCATTTTTATCATCAGTTCTGGTGATATGACCATTCCAAGGATAAATTCTTCTTTCGATTACTCTTTCAAATAATGTATTTCCAATTAAACCTAAAGCAGCAAATTCCCATTCAGCTTCGGTTGGTAGACGGTACTTTGGTAACATAATTCCATCTTCCATTCTAACTTTGCGTGTTCCTGCTCCGTTTGGATTTAAGTCTTCTAAATCTTGTCTAACTAAACCTTCATATTGACCAGCAAGATATGCTTCAGTGTTGAAGTTATTATCATTAGTTTGAGATGGGTCAACTTCTAAAATACCCATATCAATAAGTATTTTTTCATTTACTCTATCTGTTCTCCATGCGCAATAGTCATTAGCTTGTAACCAATTTACACCAACAACAGGATAGTCATTGTATGCTGGATGTTTCAAATAATTCTCAACCAAAGGTTCGTTATAAGAAAGTTTATCTCTCCAAACTAATTCATCAGGTCTAGCTTTTCTTACAACTTCTGGATAATCGTTTCCATATACTCTTTCTAACCAATATAAGTATTCACGATAATCTACATTCTTTACTTCGGTTTCGTCCATATAGAAAGAACGTACAGTAACTCTTCTTGGAACATTATCCCAGTTGTACATTACATCTTGTTCAGTTCTTCCCATCATAAAAGTACCACCTTCAACGAAAACTAAACCAGGACCAGTTTCTTGTTCAGTGTAAGCTGCTACTTGAAATCCGCCATTTTCTGGATTATTGTAATCCCAACCGGTAGTTGATGATTGTGGTGGTTTACTACACGATGACACCATTAACAAGAATAAAGCAAATACACTTAATTTACCAATTATGTTTCTATTTAACTTGATCATTTCTAAAATTTATTATTTTTCAAAAAAAATTCTTTAACTTATAATTAAAATGTAGGACAATTAATCATTTTAATCTTTTTAATTTTTTGTGGGCAGCGGAATTGTAATGCAAAAGAAATTTCGTGCGCACCACCTGATATATTTGTAAGTTTGGATACAGTTAAATCATAACTATAACCAAATTTAAAATTGTTCTGTTGGATACCTGCAAGGAAAATAATAGCATCTGAATTATTAAAGTTCTGACGATACCAAATCCCATTTACAAAAGGAAACCAGTTAACATAAAAACCATAATTTAACTGATTAAATTTTAATTGTTGTTGATACAAGATATTTGGTGAAATAGTAATATCTTCTATACTTCTGGTTCTGTTTTTTCTTTTTACTAAATCAATAACTGCACCAGCGTGAGCAGTAACTTTCATAGGAATTTTATTTATAGTAATAAAGCCTTCTTCAGGTTCGGTTAAATGAGCAATTGCTACACCTGCAAAGAAATTTTCGGTGTAACCAACAAGACCTGTTGAGAAATCAACATAACCTTTACTCAAACTTCCTGGTTGTTTTTCTTGAGTTGGGTACACGAAACCATATTTAGGATCAATCTGATCTCCAAAATTAAGTTTTTCCCAGGCTAATCTTCTATCAACATATCCAGCTTGTAAAGCTGCATTAATAGAAAAAGACCTGCTAACTTCAAGTCTATAAGAATATATCCCACTAAAAGAATTAGTGTTGATAGTACCTTCTCCAGCTCTATCGGAGGTTACCAAAACACCCACTCCTCCAGATAATTTGTCAACGTGCTGATCATAAGAAGCACTATAGGTTACAAAGGTTCCAGTTATAGATGGCCATTGGTTTCTATAATTCAGAATAACCCTTGGACAAATAGCAGAACCAGCAAAAGCCGGATTCAAATAAACAGGATTTGCATAAAATTGCGAAAATTCTGGGTCCTGAGCCATTGCAAATTTACCCATTATTATCACCATAAATAATAGGAAAATCAGTTTCTTATGTTGTCTTGACTTATTGTTTGTCATTTTGAATAATTTTAGAATACAATATTACAAAAAATTATTTGATTTGAGCACATTTTTTTAAGCAAAATTTAATTTTTATTGTTTATTAAGAAAAATAAAGAAGTAAATGCCTTTTTACAATATATTTTTTTAATTAACGTTTAAATGAAAATGTTTATTGTATCAATAAAATAAACATCAATTTTAATAAACTTTAAAGTGCTTTATACTCTTTTTGCAAATATAAGTTTCAAAAAAAATAAAACATTTTTAATTTTAAAACGCAGTAAGTAATCATCAATTTTAAAAAATATAATATGAAGAGCAGTAGGATTTATTTAATAATTGTATTTTTGTGTGCTACCAATCTATTAATAGGTCAAAGCAAAGAAGCTATTCCAGTTAAAATAGAATGGAACGGCTTGCAAAAAAATGTACTTAACAACAAAGAATGTCAAACATATTTTTCATTTAAATGTGGTATAATAAATAATGTAAAACAAATTATCCCTAACTTTAATTATACTATAAGTGTAAATTCAAATGAAGATATAAAAAACATTTCTTTAAATGACTGCATTTATCAAACATTAAATTTGGAAGAAGAGAATCTATTAAATAATAATAATGTAATTTTAGATACAACTATTTTTATTAATTATTATAATTCTAATACTACATTTAATAATAAAACGATTATCTACTTTACACCAATTCGTAAAAATCCTATTACTAATAAAAATGAAAAGCTTGTTTCATTTAATATAAATTATTTAACTGTTCCTTCTGTAAAAGTAGTTACTAAAAATAAAGCTACTAGTCAACATTCAGTACTTGCTACTGGCAATTGGTATAAGATTGCTGTTAAAAATAATGGTCTTCATCGTATATCTTATGCTGATTTAGTATCATTAGGAATAAATGTTTCTCAACTTAAGTCAAATAATATTTCTTTGTATGGCAATGGTGCAGGTATGATGCCTGAGTTGAATTCGGATTTTAGATATGACGATCTTCAAGAGATAGCAATAGAAGTTGTAGACGGAAACGACAATACTTTTAACCAAAATGATTATGTCTTATTTTATGGACAATCTCAAACAATATGGAATTATAATA
>CAYRBL010000019.1:0-5285 GCA_964422385.1 uncultured Bacteroides sp. | reverse complement strand
AGTGTTTTTAATTTGAATGTAAATGGACACTCAGATGTAATTCCTTTAGGTAGTATTACTGGTTCTTCTCAAGATTTGATGGCTACTACAGGTTTATCTGAAATTACTTTTAATAGCTCAAATTCTTTAATCAATATTAATATAACTTATAATCTACCTTTGAGTGCTTCAATAGGCTATTTAGATTATATAGATGTAAATGTGAAAAGAAATTTAAGATTTAGCGGCACACAATTATTATATAGAAGTATTGAAAGTATAGGTGCTGGTACAACAAGTAAATTTATACTATCAAATGCTAACAATCAAATTAAAGTTTGGGATGTTACCGACCCTTTAAATCCTCAAAAAGTTAGTACTACTTTAAGTGGAACTGATATTAATTATACAGTAAACACCGATGTTTTAAAAGAATTTATTGCTTATAATGGTTCCTCTTTTTATACTCCTGAATATATTGGTAAAATAGCTAATCAAGATTTACATGGCTTAGCACAGCAAGATATGGTTATTGTTACCTATCCTGATTTCGTAAATGAAGCAAACAGATTGGCAAATCTTCATAGAAATAATGACACTTTAAGAGTTGCAGTGGTTACTCCGGGACAAATTTTTAATGAATTCTCTTCTGGTTCGCAAGATCCTGTTGCAGTAAGAATGTTTATGAAGATGTTTTACGACAGAGCTACTAATCAAGCCGATTTGCCTAAATATTTATTGTTGTTTGGAAGGGCTTCTTATGATTTTAAGAACAGACTTCCTAATAACACAAACTATGTTATGACTTATGAGTCACCCGAATCTTATAGCCCTACAGAATCTTATGTTACTGATGACTTCTTTGGTTTTTTAGGAGCTAATGAATCAGGCAAACCTTATTCTGGTGACCTTGATATAGGCATTGGTAGATTCCCTGTTACCTCTTTAGAACAGGCAAAAGGAATTGTAGATAAAATTGAAAGGTATACAGCAAAAAAAGATTTAGCAGTAACGAATGGGAATTCTTCAAATGTAATTTCTAATCTTGCTGATTGGAGAAATGCAGTTTGTTTTGTTGCCGATGATGAAGAGTCAAACTCTTTTATTGGTAATTCCGAATCCTTAGCAAACAAAGTTAAAAATAACTATCCTACATATAATATAGATAAGATTTATCTGGATGCTTATCCACAAGTTTCAACTTCAGGTGGGCAAAGGTATCCTGAGGTAAACGATGCAATCAATCAAAGAGTAGAAAAAGGAGCTTTAATTATTAACTATGTTGGTCACGGGGGAGAGCTAGGATGGGCACACGAAAGAGTATTAGAAATTTCGGATATCGAAAGTTGGAAAAATATTTATAATATGCCTTTATTTGTAACAGCTACTTGTGAGTTCAGCAGGTTCGATGATCCAATTAGAAATGCAGCAGGTGAATTGGTGCTGTTAAATAATAATGGTGGTGGTATTGGTTTGTTCACTACTTCTAGATTATCTTATTCGGGACCCAATCAACAATTAAATGAAAGCTTTTTTAATAAAGTTTTTGTTAAGAAAAATGGAGCTTATGCTCGATTAGGTGACATTATTAAAGAATCGAAAAACGAAAATGCCAATGGCGATCTAATTAAAAACTTTGTCCTACTTGGCGATCCTGCAATGAAACTTGCATATCCTGAATTTAAAGTTAACACTACCGAAATTAATGGTCATTCTATTAGTATTGCATCTGATACTATAAAATCTTTATCTAATATTACTATTAAAGGTATTATTACAGATGATAATTCTAATAAAATAACAAATTTTAATGGCATTATTTATCCTGTAGTTTACGACAAACCAATGACGATTACTACTCTTGTTAATGATCCGGCTCCTAACTATTACCCACAAAACTTCGATTTACAAAAGAATATTCTTTATAAAGGTAAAGCAAGTGTAATTAATGGCGAATTTACCTATAGTTTTGTTGTTCCTAAGGACATTGCCTATCAATATGGATTTGGTAAGATAAGTTATTATGCACAAAATGGAACTACTGATGCAAATGGCCTATATAATAATATTGTAATAGGTGGCACTGATACCAGCATAAATGTAGATGAAATTGGTCCGTCTATAAAGCTGTTTATGAACGATACCAATTTTATTTTTAGAGGCACCACTAACGAAAATCCAAATCTTTTGGCTTTCCTCAACGACCTGAATGGAATCAATACTGTAGGTAATGGCATTGGTCATAATATTACTGCAGTTCTGGATGGCGACAACGAAAATCCTATTATTTTAAACGATTATTATTCTTCGGATCTCGATAATTATAAAAAAGGTAAAGTTAATTATCCTTTTTTCAAACTTAACAGCGGACTACACTCTATTAAATTAAAGGTATGGGATGTTTTTAATAACTCCGCCGAGGCTTATACAGAGTTTATCGTATCCGAATCAGCTCAATTAGCTTTAAATAATTTGCTAAATTATCCGAATCCTTTTTATGATCATACCTATTTTGTATTCGAACATAACCAACCAGAGACAGATCTTTCGGTTCAAATACAAATTTTTGATATTAATGGAAAACTTATTAAAACAATTCAAAAAAATATAAATAACCAAGGATTTAAATCAGAACCAATAGAATGGAATGGTACTACCGACTCCGGCGAAAAGATAGGAAAAGGGATGTACATCTATCGTTTGACTCTTAAAAAAGGCGACGGAAGCACTATTGACAAAACAAATAAACTAGTTTTTTTAAGATAAACAATAATATATTTATATTATCGTTATCTTTGCACTCAATTTTATATATAGTACCTTATGAAATTTACAATGAAAAGAAATGCAATTGCATTAATAATTATAAGTCTCTTATTGAGCTCTAATGTTTTCTCACAAAATAATGGGGGATACAAATCTGCTTTTAGCGATAGAGTTAATCAATTAATGAGTCAGGATTATGGCAGGGTTATCACTACTGCTGTTCCTTTTTTACTAATTGCTCCTGATGCTAAAGCTGGTTCTATGGGCGATGCAGGTGTAGCTTCGGCTCCTGATGCTTCTTCTATGCACTGGAATCCTGCTAAGTATGCTTTTGCTGAAAAAGATATGGGTATAGCTATCTCTTATGCTCCTTGGCTTCGTCAATTGGTGAACGATATAGGCTTAGCTTACCTTTCGGGATATAAAAAAATAGATAATATGAGTGCTATCGGCGCTTCTTTAGAATATTTTTCTCTAGGTGATATCACCTTTACCGACAATATAGGTAATCCAACAGGTAATTATAGACCAAGCGAATTCTCTTTTGACATTACGTATTCACGTAAGTTGTCCAAATCTTTTTCGGGTGCTGTTGCTGCTCGTTACATCAACTCTAATCTTACATTAGGTCAGTATACAAGTGGTGGACAAGAAACACACGCTGGTCAATCTGTGGCTGCTGATGTTGCAGTTTATTATCAAAAGAATATTAAAATAGATAAAACAAAAGCTTTAATTGCTTTTGGTGCCAATATCTCTAATCTTGGTGCAAAAATATCTTATACTTCTACCACTCAAAAAGATTTTATCCCTGCTAATTTACGTATAGGTACATCAGTAACTATGTTTTTAGACGACTATAACAAGTTGACTGCAATGATAGATCTTAACAAATTGTTAGTGCCAACTCCTCCTATTTACATGCCTAGTACTTCTGGCATACAGGATAGTATTGGACACGATGGCAACAAAGTTATTTTATCAGGAATGGATCCTAATGTAGGTATTGTTTCGGGTATGTTTCAATCTTTTTATGATGCTCCTCTTGGGTTCAAAGAAGAGTTGCGTGAGATTACATATTCTTTAGGTTTAGAATATTGGTATGATAATCAGTTTGCAATTCGTGCAGGTTATTTCCACGAAAGTATGTATAAAGGGAACAGACAATTCTTAACCCTTGGCGCTGGTTTAAAGTACAATGTTTTCGGCTTGGATTTTGCATATTTAATCCCTACCGAGCAACGAAATCCTTTACAGAATACACTTAGATTTACCTTGACTTTTGATTTTGATTCTTTCAATAATCAAAACGAAAAGGCTCCTAAATAATAGATGATGAACTTCCGTACCGGCTTTGGTTTTGATGTTCACAAACTAGAAAACAATCTCGACTTTTGGTTAGGGGGTATCTTGATACCTCATCATAAAGGTGCTTTAGGACATTCGGATGCGGATGTCCTTATTCATTCTATATGTGATGCTCTTTTGGGAGCCGCAAATATGAGGGATATTGGCTTTCATTTCTCTGATACCTCGCCCGAATTTAAGGGTATCGACAGCAAGATTCTTCTTAAAAGAACTGTTGATTTAATAGCCACCAAAAACTATGTTATAGGCAATATTGATGCAACTATTTGTTTGCAATTGCCTAAAATTTCTCCTTATATTAATGATATGAAGGAAACATTGGCTAAGGTTATTGGCACTGATATAGACAACATTTCTATTAAAGCCACCACCACCGAAAGATTAGGTTTCGAGGGACGTGAAGAAGGTGTATCGGCTTATGCTGTTGTTCTTATTTATAAAAATTAGTTTATACATTATTATATATATATGCTTAAAGTTGACAATAATTTTGTTGATCTCATCTCTGCGAAAGCTAAAATAGCTCCTCGCAAACGAATGAATCATAATTTTCATAAACAGTATGACGATACTTTGCAAAGGCTTATCAATGCTATTGAGCCTTACTCTTATATACAGCCTCACAAACACGAAGACCCTGACAAAAGGGAAATATTTTTCTTGCTAAAAGGTACAGTTTTAGTGGTAGAATTCGATGATGATGGAGCAATTGTCGACCATATAGTTTTGAATGCCGAAATGGGTAATATAGTTGCCGAAATAGCCGAAAGAACCTGGCATAGCATCATAGCTTTGGAAGCCAATTCGGTTGTTTATGAGTTTAAAGATGGCCCTTATGTTCCGGTGACGGATAAAAACTTTGCAAAATGGGCACCTAAAGAAGGAGATGCCAACTGCGATGCTTATATCGATTCTGTTTTAAATAGATTAGGTTTAAAAGTCAAGGATATTGCTTAGAATTATTAGTTTGGAGGTGCAAATATTCTTTTATAAGATATTGAATTAATAACACACATCTATTTTTTAAAGATAAGTTTAAAAAACTTATCTTTAGTTATAAAAAAAAGAAAAGACATCATTCTATAACATAAAAGACTTAGGGGGCTGAAAAAAAAGAGAAATAGGTAAAACCGAACGATTGTGTGGCAAAACCGAACGATTGTGTGGCAAAA
>CAYRBL010000018.1:5037-19552 GCA_964422385.1 uncultured Bacteroides sp. | reverse complement strand
ACAATTTTTAAATAGGGTTATAATAACAAATAAAAGAAACAACAATAAATAGTAACATATAAGCGGGAAATAAATCACCAAATCGCCAAATCGCCAAATATAATTTGCTGTTGTATTGTTTTATTTAGTAGTTTTGTGGAAGAAAAAATAATATCATGAAAAAGATTGTATTTTTATTAATTATCATTTGTGGGTGTTAACAAGTAGTTGTATAACCACTTTTGTTGTTTTTTATAGAGAAGAGTCAGTTGTGAGCTACCATAATGACTTACTAATTACTACTCATAGTTACTATATAGACACCAATCGAAACTTAACAATAAATTTTAAAGCTAATCTTTACGGGAAAAAAGACAATAGTTTTTATCATATAAAAGTACCTTTAATTACCAAAAGGAAAGACACTGTATTTTACAATCAAGGTGATGAAAACATGAAATACAAAAACTATTATGATAAATATTATGGATTTACTGAACAAAAAGTAAAAAGAAGTAGTATTAAAAATAATATAGATACTTTGAATCCTGTTATTATGATTGAAAACAAAAAAACGACTAGATTTAACATAGAAAAGTGTACAGATAGTGTATTGATTGGTGTTTTTCGTAAAGACAAAGTCCTCTTTCATTATTTACCTAATGATAACAACTATTATTATGCATTTGAGTTAAATCAAAAAGTTAAATTTGATAAGAGAATTTTACTACCAATAACAATTCCATTTGATATTGCAACATCTCCACTACAATTACTCAATTATGTAAGTGAAAAAATATTTAAATAAGAACAAACTTACAATCTAGAATATAATAATCCCTCTGTGCACCTCTGTGAAATGATTTATTACACAGAGAAACACAAAGAAAATGAAAATAATTTGCTGTTGTATTGTTTTATTTAGTAGTTTTGTGGAAGAATATGTGGGTTGAGAGGGGAGTTATAAATACCCAAACAGAGAGCAAGTAAAGGAGATATAAACAAGTAATCACTAAAGTTAATTTTTAAATGATATATTCAAAATCTACAATCTTAATTCTTGAAAAAATTATTCTTTATATTACAATTATAATTTTAGCTTTTTATATTTTAAGTATGCCTGGATCAATAAATATGGGAAACGAAACTTTAAGACAATTATTAATGACAAAATGGGCAATTCAATATTTAATCATAGTTTTATTATCAGTAATATCAATAATTATTATAATAGAAAGACTAAGAAAGGTATCAAAATTTAAACGAATAGTTAGTTTGTCTATTTCAGTAATTGCTATCCCTATTTTTATTTGTTGGATATTAGGAAATATAAATCTATATTAAAAACCCAATAATATTATTTCTTTCCAAAACTTAAATCACCAAATCACTAAATCGCCAAATATAATTTGCTTTTGTATTATTTTATTTAGTAGTTTTGTGGAATAATAAATAAATAATAAATGAATTATAAAAGAATTTTAGTAGCTATAATTATTATTGCATCTCTTTTTACTAAAAACATATCTGCTCAAGATAGTGCATTTGTAAATTTTATTACTAATGTTTATTTATATGTTGAGTTAGAAGGTGTGTTAGTGGTAAAGATTAAGGATATTGAATCAAATAAAACAATTGAATATGCAATGCCTAATTGGGTTTTCTATGAAATTTTTAAACAGAATACTTTAAATCCTTCCAATGATAAGTATTTAACTATGCTCAATAGTTTATTGTTAAATCACACAGAATACGCTGTAACTTCTATACATGAAAAGGATCTGATGAAAAAATTAAAAAGATATGAAATATCAAATTCCTGTTACAATAAATTAAAAGATGTAGATATAGAAAGTATCAAGTCTAAATATTTTGATAAAAATGGAAATATTATTAAAAAAAGAAATAAAAAGAAGCTTAATGCAGTAATAAAAATTCTATTTGAGCATAATATTTTTGTATATATTGGTTGTATAGACGGTGGTTATTCTATAAATAATTTTTCAAATAAAAATTTTAATGAATAATATGCAACTAGGATATGGAGTTTTATAAAAGCAAACAAGTAGAAGGAATAATAACAAACTTAAAACAAAACAATGAAAAGACTATTTACAATAATACTAAGTTTAATATGGATTTCTGCATTTACTCAAGTTAAAGATTATTATGAGCCACCATCAAAGAAAGAATGTAAACCGATAAAAGAAACTTCAGATGTTGTAAAAGACCGAATTATTTTTGTTCAATCTGAAACTAGTAAACAAGATTTGCTTAATTATTGTCAAGTTGATAGCATAAGATTTGTTTATTCTGATAGCTGTTTAATCGCAAAGTTTATTAAAAATGGTATTCTTAATCCTAATGTTTTAATGAAAACAGGATTTCATATTTATTATTCAGAAGACTTAATAAATGAATCATACATTTATAAAATATTAACTGAAAAAGGTACAAATGAAAATTGGTTAGGTTATTATTTATTCTTTGGTATTGATGAAGTAGAAAATCTAAGAACTGACAAACATAGAGTATTAAAACTAACAAGTTGTTCTGACCATGGTGATGAAAAAAATATTATTTATTTAGAACTCGAAAACCTCTCAGCTACTAGTAAAACAACCTTAACTGAATTTATAGAAAACGCTCAAATAAGTTGTTTCTTATATTGGTATACTATATTTTAATAAAATTATTGATTGAAGTAAATAATAAAACAAATGAAAAAGAATCCTCCCTTATTAAAGAATTTCATTATAATTTTTCTGATGCTAATAAATATAAATGTATTTGCAACCTACCCAATTTGTCATTGCTTAATAGGAGGTACATACATCTACGAAACACATTTTAATTCGCATCTACAGGGTTTTGAAATTAATTTTAACAGACATTATAGCTCCTGTATTCAATCAAACTATATAAATAGTTATGGTTTAAATCTACTTTATGGTGAAAACTATAAAGAGATTGGCATTTCATATACTGATAGATTATTTAAATACTTTTCAGGTAGAGGTCATGGTGGTTGGAATTTTATTTACAAACTTAATCCTAATATTATTACAGTTAATAGTAATAATGTGTATATGTTAAAACCGGGAGTTGGAGCAACAATATACACAGGAGCCCGAACATGCAATATAACATTACAGGCATTTATACTGTATAATTATAATATTTATTTGCAAAAGGAACAAAACTATAATAATATAGGCAAACATTCAATACAATTAGGCCTATTTATAGGCTTTGATGCTTTTAGGATGGGACCGAAGAAGGATTAGTAATATATTTAATAAGCGGATTTGAAGTGGAGTTTTAAATAACCTTCCTTTTTAAACAAATTAAAATATATATTTATCTTTGGTAGATTGTAACTTTTAAGTTACCTTTGCAGAATAATTAATAAATCATGGAAAAAGTCCGGGAAATAATTGCCTATAAAAACTATTTTGAAGATTTCTTGGTGCAACAACCAATAAAAGTCCAAGACAAAATATTTAAAATATTAGAAGCTATAGAGACTTTAGAAAGGGTGCCAACAAACTACCTAAAGCAAATAAGTGGGACTAATGGACTTTATGAAGCAAGAATTCAACTTGGGACAGATATATGGCGTGTATTTTGTTTCTTTGATAAAGGTAAATTAGTGATTTTACTAAACGGATTTCAAAAGAAAACACAAAAAACACCAAAGAAAGAAATTGAAAAAGCAATACAATTAATGAAAGAATATTATGGAAACAAAAAATAATAACAACAACATATCAACCTGGTCAGACATCAAAGACAAGGTTTATGGTGAAAAAGGAACTGAAAGAAGAGACAATTTAGAAAGAGAAGCCGAATCATTTAAAATAGGTCTTATGTTGAAAAAGGCAAGAGAATCCAAAAACATGACTCAAGAAGAACTTGGGCAAATAATTGACAAAAAAAGAACATACATTTCGAGAATAGAAAACAATGGAAGTAATATGACCTTAAGTACATTGTTTGATATAGTAGAAAGAGGACTTGGTGGCAAAGTGAATATCTCAATAGAAATTTAATATGAAAACACATACATTAGATGAAGTTCAAGACAAACTTATAGGTGAAATAGGTACACCGGCAAGAGATAAATATGAATACGAATTAAAAATGGAATTAAAAGGTCGGGCAATAAAACAAACTATACATTCAATCCGGAAAAAAGAAGATAATAATCAATTACAAAAAGCAGCAAATGCGTTGCTATTAGATTATACAACAGATAGTGATTTAACTGCTTTTACTAACCTTAGATGATATAAACAAAATCATCAAATCGCCAAATCACTAGATCACCAAATCGTAAAAAAAAGACCCTTCACACACACGTCATGAAGGGTCTTTTGAGTATATAAAAAAAAATTATTTCTTTTTTGAATCTTTCTTTTTCGAATCTTTCTTTTTAGTTTTACTTTTTGCATCTTTTAATGCAGCTTGTGCAGCAGCCAAACGAGCAATAGGAACTCTAAAAGGAGAACAACTTACGTAATCCATACCAACAGTATGGCAGAATTCGACAGAACTTGGTTCACCACCATGTTCACCACAGATACCTACTTTAAGTTTTTTGCGTGTACTTCTTCCTTTTTCAACAGCCATTTTTATTAACTGTCCAACGCCTTCCTGATCTAACACCTGGAAAGGATCGTATTTTAAGATTCCTTTTTCTAAATAAACAGGTAAGAATTTACCGGCGTCATCTCTTGAGTAACCAAAAGTCATCTGGGTTAAATCATTTGTCCCAAAAGAAAAGAATTCAGCAGATTCAGCTATTTTGTCAGCAACAAGAGCAGCTCTTGGTACTTCAATCATAGTGCCTACTAAATAATCGATCTTATCATTACGTTCAGCAAATACTTTTTCGATAGTTGCTCTAACGATATCTTCCTGCATTTTCATTTCATTATAAGTACCTGTTAAAGGAATCATAATTTCAGGCTTTGCAGTGATGCCTTTTTCTTTGAGATTAAGAGCAGCTTCGATAATAGCACGAGTTTGCATTTCAGAAATCTCAGGATAAGTATTTCCCAAACGACAACCTCTATGACCTAACATAGGGTTGAATTCGTGAAGAGAATCAACCTTAGCTTTAACCTCAGCAGCACTTATACCCATCTCTGTAGCCATTTCAGCTTGGTTTTCTTCTTCATGAGGCACAAACTCATGTAAAGGTGGATCAAGCAAACGAACAGTAACAGGTAGATCTTGCATAGCTTCAAAGATGCCTTCGAAATCTTCGCGTTGCATCGGTAGTAATTTAGCTAAAGCTACACGACGACCAGCTTCATCATCAGCCAAAATCATTTCGCGCATCGCTTTAATCTTTATACCTTCGAAAAACATATGTTCGGTACGACATAAACCGATACCTTTAGCTCCAAATTCTCTTGCAACTCTTGCATCATGAGGAGTGTCAGCATTAGTACGTACATACATTCTTGCATTTTTGTCAGCAAGTTTCATTAGTTTGCCAAAATCACCACTTAACTCAGGTGTTCTGGTTTCGATTTTACCATTATATACTTCACCAGTACTACCATTTAATGAAATCCAATCACCTTCTTTAAATATAGTACCGTTAGTTTCTAAAGTTCTTAACTTATAATCAACTTTAATAGCACCTGCACCAGAAACACAACATTTACCCATACCACGTGCAACAACGGCAGCGTGAGAAGTCATACCTCCACGAGCAGTTAAAATACCATTTGCAACAACCATTCCTTTTAAGTCTTCAGGAGAAGTTTCGATACGGACTAAGATAACGTTCTTACCATTAGCAGCCCATTCTTCAGCTTCGTCAGCATGAAAAACAATTTGTCCTGTAGCAGCTCCCGGAGAAGCAGGTAATCCTTTTGCAATAACTTTAGCATTAGAAATAGCTGTTTTATCAAATACTGGGTGTAAAAGTTCATCCAATTTATTAGGTTCAACACGTAAAAGAGCTGTTTTTTCATCAATCATTTTTTGCTCTAACATATCAACAGCAATTTTTACCATTGCAGCACCAGTACGTTTACCGTTACGAGTTTGTAGCATCCATAATTTACCATCCTGGATAGTAAATTCTAAATCCTGCATGTCTTTATAATGATTTTCGAGTTTCTCCTGTGTTTTCATAAGTTCTTTATACAACTTAGGCATTGTTTCCTCTAATGAAGGAAAGTTATTAGCTCTGTCTTCTTCTGAAACATTAGCTAGTTTAGCCCATCTTATCGAACCTTCTTTTGTGATTTGTTGTGGAGTACGAATACCAGCAACAACATCTTCTCCCTGTGCATTGATTAAATATTCTCCATTAAAAATATCTTCACCAGTACCTGCATCACGAGTAAAAGCAACACCTGTAGCAGAGGTTAATCCCATGTTACCAAATACCATAGCCTGCACATTAACTGCTGTTCCCCATTCTTCTGGAATATTATTAAGTTTTCTATAGTAAATAGCACGTTCGTTCATCCAACTATCAAAAACAGAAATAATAGAGCCCCAAAGTTGTTCCCATGGATCAGTAGGGAAGTCTTTTCCTGTTTTATCTTTTACTGCTTTTTTAAATAATTTTACTAGTTCTTTAAAATCATCAGCAGTTAATTCAGAATCATCAGTAATGTTCTTCTTTTCTTTAAGGTGTTCGATAATTTCTTCAAATGGATCGATGTCTTCCTTTGATTCAGGTTTCAAACCCATAACTACATCTCCATACATCTGAACAAATCTTCTGTATGAATCCCAAACAAATCTATCATTACCAGATTTCTTTACTAAACCTTCAGCAACTTCATCATTCAATCCTAAGTTCAAAATGGTATCCATCATACCTGGCATAGAGGCTCTGGCACCTGAACGAACAGAGAATAGACAAGGATTTTTTTTATTGCCAAATTTAGCATCCATAATTTTTTCAGTAAAAGCAATCCCTGCTTCTACTTCTTTTTTGATGAGTTTAATAACACCATCTCTACCTAAAAGATTATATTGAGTACACATCTCGGTAGTAATAGTGAATCCTGGAGGCACTGGAACTCCAATAAGACTCATTTCAGCAAGATTGGCACCTTTACCACCAAGCAGATTTTTCATGTCTGCTTTACCATCGGCAAATTTATCGCCGAAAAGGTATACATTTTTTTGTTTCATTTCTTTTGACATTGAAATTTTCTCCTTTTAATTATATAACGTTGATTTTTAAATTAATTTTAAATCTACTTTAAGTTTGCAAAATTAAGCTTAATTCTTTAATTTTCAAATTCTATTTTTAATATTAATATAAATTTAATAATTTATTATTTTATTATGATGTTTACTAGTATTTTTGCACCCTCAATTTTTAATTTATATAATATGATTAAGGCTATAATATTCGATTGGGGCGACACCATAATGAGAGACGAACCAGGAAATAATACACCAATGTACTCATGGGATAATGTTAGTTATGTGGATGGTGCCGAGAATTTGTTACAATTATTATATAAGGACTACATAATGGTTATAGCAACTAATGCTGGTCAATCGGATACCAAAGCAATGATAAAAGCATTGAAAAGAGTGGGCGCTGATAAGTACTTCCATTATTATTTTTCGTCAAAAGATATAGGATTCGAAAAGCCAGACAAACGATTCTTTCTTTCAATAGTAAACAATATTAACTTAAATCCAGAAGAATGTATATTTATTGGAAATATTTATGAAAAAGATATTGTTGGTTCTAAAGACATTGGAATGACAACAATATTATTTAATGAAAATAAAATCGTCAATAATTTTCAAAAAGCTGATTTTATTGTTAATTCAATGACAAATATAATTGATGTAATAAAAAGTATAAATAATATATAGTATATATTAACTAATTTGTCCCAAATAGGTATTTAATTGTTTTTAATTGGAAAAACTATAACGCTTACATAGCTGTAAGCTCCATTATATCAACAATAATTTAATTTGGTACTTTTTTTGTTAACAATTTATTAAGATTTTATGTTAATAAATACATAATAGAATTAATTTAATACTATTTTCATGATTGATTATTGAAAAATAATGTATATTTTTGAAAAGAATTAATTCAATAGTAATTTTAAAATAAAAAATATGGCAAATATTCTAGTTGCAGAAGATTATCTTTTTAATCAGTTAATAATTCAAAGGTATTTGAATAAGTTAAATTTCACTTTTGTTATTTGTAATAATGGAAGTGAAGCTTTGAAAGAATTAAAAGAAAATGATTTCGACCTTGTTTTAATGGATATTGAAATGCCAGTAATGGGCGGAGTTGAAGCCGTTACTTATATAAGATCGTTCTTTACAGACAAAAATAAATCAATACCAATTCTCGCTTTAACAGGTCATCATGATGATAATTATTTTGAAGATCTTCGTAAAGTAGGGTTCGATGATTTTATTTTAAAACCAATTGATAAAGAATTATTAGAAAATAAGATTAACTTCTATTTAAATATATCAAATGAAAGCAAAAAAGAGGACAGTTCAACATCAAATGACGAACTGAATCCTGAATGCATTATAAATTTAGATTATTTAAATGAATTTGCTCAAGGTGATAAAGAGTTTATCGAAGATATGATTAATATTTTCCTAGAACATGCTCCACAATTTCTTGCTAATATGAAGTTAGGTTATGAAGAAAATGATTGGGAAAAATTAAGATTTAATTCGCATAAATTTAGCCCACAATTAGCATTTTTTGGATTAAATTCAATTATTATTGATGTTGATAAAATAGAAGAATACGCAGTAAAACAAGTCCACATTGATGGATTTGATCAGACAATTAATAAAGTCATATTAAATTGCGACAAGGCAATTGAACAATTAAAAATAGTAACAATATAAATTTTATATTAATGAAAATTATAGTTTGTGATGATGATGTACTAATGCTAAAAGCTATCGAGTTTAAGCTTAAACGAGATGGTTACGAAGTATTAGTTGCAACAAATGGTCGTGATGCTTCGGATATAATAAGAAATAATACAGATATTACATTAGTAATTACTGATCTTTTAATGCCTTTTTTAAATGGCTTGGAGTTAATCAATTTTGTTAAAAATGATTTAGGATTAAATATACCTATTTTAGTATTATCAAAAATTGGTTTAGAAGAAACAGTTTTAAAAGCTTTTGAACTTGGAGCGGATGATTATATGGTAAAACCTTTCAGTCCTAATGAACTTACGATTAGAGCTAAGAAATTATTAATGCGAAAGTAAATGAAAGTTTTTTATTATATATTATTTTGTTTAATTTTAAGTGCATCTACTACGATTTTATATAGTCAAGTTACTATTAAAAATAATGTAATAACTGTTGATGCAAAAAAATTAGACAAAGTTTATAAAATAACTAAAAACTATGCTTTTGAAGGGAAAAGAGATACTGCAAAACGAATCTGTTATAAAGTTTTACAAATAAATAGTGAATATAGTGATTTTAAAATTCTATTAGGTCGAATTTATGCATGGGATAATAAATTTGATTCAGCAAAAGTTATTTTCAGAAGCCTAATAAATAAAAAAAGCGTTCAAAAAGAAGCTATTGATGGGATTATAGATGTTGAAACATGGGATCATAACAACGACTCTGCATTATATTATTGTTATTACGGTCTGGCAAAATGCAGAAAAGATAGTAATGAATATTTATTAAGAATAGCAAAAATATATCTAAATGAAGGCGACCATGATGAAGCCGCAAAACAAGTAAAAATAGTTTTAAGTAGAGACTCAATGAATGCAGATGCTCATAAAATGCTTGAGACTATAGACTCGCTAAGAATTCCAGATAAATTCCAACTTGAATATTTACACGAATGGTTTAACGATCCATATTATCGACGTTTTAACTTATGGTCGGTTAGTTTTGAAAAACAAACTAAAATAGGACCAGTCATAGGTCGTATTTATTATGCCAAAATTGTTAATACCGACACCAAAGATTCGATATTGAATAATGATAAAGGAATGCAATTTGAGATATCGGCATATCCTAAAATAAGTAAAGATTATTATTGCTTCTTCTTATTAACTGTATCACCCGATTACTTCTTTCCTAAATATAGAGTTGCAGCCGAAATATATAGAAAACTACCTGCTTCTTCAGAAATATCGGTAGGATTTAGAGAGATGAAATTTGAAGGCTCTACTTTTCAAAACAATATAACAGTTTACACTGCTTCGTTAAGTAAATATTTTGACAATTTATGGTTATGTTTCAGACCTTATATGACGGTTTCGGATTTATCTACAGGTTTTACTTATACCTTCGAAGCAAGAAAATTCTATGAAGCCAGAGATCATTTTGTATTTGTACAATTCGCTATTGGTAGTTCCCCTGACGAGCCGGCAAATATTGTACATTCATATGAAAAAGATTATACTTTAAGATCAAGTAAACTTAAGTTTGGAATTCAAAAACCATTTTCAAATAACTGGGTATTTTGGGCAGGATTTGGAATAGAAAATGGAGAATATAAACCAGAATTTTTCCATACAATTTATAGTTTAGAATTTAGATTAGGCTATTATTTAAGATAATTTAATTACTAAAAAAAAACTCTCAAATCCCTTTATTTTCCTCACTACTTTATTAACATTTGTATGTTTGTAACTATAATAAATATTTATCATTAAAATTGATAAATAGACTTATATTTGCTACTTATAAATATAACTAAATCAAATTGGCAATTAATTTAAAAAACATATATAAAGGAGGACTGACATTAGTCTTTATATTGGTATTTTTTGCCTATCACTTTAGTAACATTAAGAGCTACATAGAGAGAAATAATATTACTTATCGAATTCAGATACTAGCCTCTTTAAACAATAGAATTCCGACCGATAGTATTGCTTCAATTTACAAACTTTCTGAAAAAATATACGAAGATTCTCTTAATGGTTGGTATAAATATTCTGTTGGAAATTTTAAATCTTACCAGGAAGCCATTAATTATAGAAATATTTTAAACGAAAAAAACACTACAAAAGGTGCATTTGTTGTTATATTTAAATCCCCTGATTATTTACAAAACAATACAACTTATCCAAAAATAAAAGCTAAGAAAAAGAACTTTCAAAAAATAAATTATAACCTTCCTATAGTTTCAAATAATCCAAAATATATCTTTAAAATTCAAATTGGAGCTTCTCACATTAGTATTTCAATAGATTCACTAAAAAACAGATTTAATATTGGCGAAAACGTAGATGAAGAAAAAGTTGGAGAGTGGTATAAATATACTGTTGGTAAATACAAAAACTATTCAGATGCTAAACTCGATTGTGATAAATTAACGAGTACCTATGGTATTTCAGGAGCATTTATTGTAGCTTACCTCAACAATCAACGAACAATATATACTGCTATAAAACCTAAACCAATACAATACATAGAACATCCAATAGTTTATCCTAAAAGAACATATGTTCAAACACCGGTAAGAGTTGTTCCTGAAAAAAACAAGCAAAAAAATGTTGTTAAAATAACGGCTAAGCAAGCAACAACGGAGCCAGTTATTAAGAAAGATTTAGTTATTTATCACATAAATTCAACAGACCTTAAAAACATAACTAAAAAGATAATAATCCAAAATGAACCAAATAAAACCAATAATCAGCCACCTGTTGATATTACTACTTATAATTATCGTAGAGGCAATTATACCAAACCAGGCAATGTTGTAAATATTATTACTGCTGACACTTTAAAACTAAAAGTTAATAAGAAACTAAATACAAAGTATGAAAGTACGTTTACTAAAATTAAAAATAATGCCTTTCAAACTTTATTTGGAGCCATCGTATTAATATTAATTTTCTATTTAATTTTTAATTTTATTGTTGTTACTGTTATTGTTTTTATAAGTAGAATTCGAAAAAATAGAAAAGAAATCAAGATTAAAAAACTTGAAAACGAAATTCAGAATTTATTAGCTGAATATTTATTCGATCCTGATAGCGAAGTTTCAGCTTTAAATAAATTAAAAAACATTTCATCAACTTTTAAACGAGGCATTCTTATTGATGAAATTATGAAATTAAGCGTTGATATGTCGGGAGAAACTTTAGATGCTATTCGCCATTTATATTTCACTATGACACTTGACAAAGATTCATTAAAAAAACTCAACGATCGTAGATGGCATATAAGAGTTAAAGGATGTAGAGAGTTAACCCGTATGAAAGCCTTTAAAGCAAAAGATGAAATCGAAAAAATGCTTAATAGCAAAAATGAAATAATACGTATGGAGGCTCAGATAGCTATGATTGAGCTTAACGAAGAAAATCCATATTATTTCTTAGAAAAATTATCAAAGCCATTCTTAAGTTGGGAACAATTAAACGTTCATGTCTTAATACAAAGAAATGGTTATGAAGTTCCCGATTTTAATAAATGGTTAAAAAGTCCTAATGAAACTATCGTTTTATTTGCAATAGAAATGATACGAATTTACAAACAAATATCTAATGCACCTCGTTTGATTAACTTCTTCGAACATCCTAATTTAAAATTAAGAGAAGCAGCTATAAAAGCTGTTGGAGAAGTTGGTTATGTAGATTGTTTGCCAGATTTAAGGCGTATTTACAATTATTCTGATGATGAATTTAAAACGATTATTCTAAAATCAATGATACAAATCCCTGATGATAATAATAAAGATTTCTTGAAGAATATTTTGGAAAGTAAAGCTGACAAACGATTTAAATTAGAAGCAGCAAAAGCTATGTCTTCATTAGGTGTAAGAGGCCAGGTTGAACTAAAAAAATTCACACAATCAAGTGATGAAGAATTAGTATCGATAGTTAATCATGTGTTCGATAATAGAATTTAAATATGGGCGTAATTAGTATAATTCAATTCATAGTAGAGAAATTAATACTTGGGTATACCATTGCGATTATCCTTGCTTATATTATTCTGGCAGTAATATCAGCATATTCTCTAATGAAATATCTTAGAAAAAATAGTTTTGTTGATTACAATGTAATTCTTTCATCTCCATTAGCTCCCTCAGTTACTATTTTAGCCCCCGCTTTTAACGAAAGTAAAACTATTGTTGAGAACATTAGAGCACTTCTTTCCTTATATTATCACAATTACGAGGTGGTTGTTATTAACGACGGGAGTAAGGATGATAGTCTTGAAAAGATAATTTTAGCATACGACTTGGAAAAGGTAGATTATACTGTTATTCATCGCTTAGATTCACAACCTGTAAGAGCTATTTATAAATCGAGGAATAAATCTTACGATAAATTGATTGTAGTTGATAAAGTAAATGGTGGGAAAGCTGACTCTTTAAACGCTGGTATGAATGTGGCAACAAAAGACTATTTTGTAGCTATAGATGTGGACTCCATTATCCAATCAGATGCTTTGATGAAACTTGCTAAACCTTTTCTTGAAGAAAAAGACAAAAAAATAATTGCAACTGGGGGTGTAATCCGTATTGCTAATTCTTGTATCATTAGAGAGGGACAGATTATTCAGGTTAAGTTACCTAAGAAATTTCTTCCTCGTATGCAGGTTCTCGAATATACACGTGCATTCCTTATGGGGCGTATGGCTTGGAGTAATCTTGATGGTTTACTTATTATATCTGGTGCTTTAGGTATGTTCGACCGCGAAATTGCGATTAAATGTGGTGGTTATTTTGCGCTTACTGTTGGTGAAGATATGGAATTGGTTGTCCGTATGCGTATGTATATGATCGAAAATAAACTTAAATATGATGTTGCTTATATCCCTGATCCACTTTGTTGGACTGAAGCCCCAGATACTTTTAAGATTTTAAATCGACAAAGAAATAGATGGACTAGAGGAAATATTGATACCTTAATTTTACATAAGAAATTATTCTTTAATCCTAATTATGGATTAATGGGAATGGTTAGTTATCCATTCTGGTTTTTCTTCGAATGGTTAGCACCTTTAGTAGAGTTTTTTGGATTGCTATTTTTTATATTTATGGCAGCATTAAACCAAATTAACTGGGATTTCTTTTTCTTGTTATTTGGACTAATCGTTGCATTTGCTTTAACTTTTTCTACCTATTCAATATTATTTGAAGAGTTAACTTATCATAGATACGAAAAGAAAAGAGAAATTTTCAGGATGCTTATTGCTGCTTGGATCGAACCTATTTTTTATCATCCTTTAGTTGTATATTTTTCTGTTAAAGGAAACTTCGATTATTTTATAAATAAAAAGAAAGGTTGGGGTGCTATGGAACGAAAAGGTTTTGAAAAATCATAAAACTTATCTTAACCATAAAAAGAAATAGAGCTTTTTTTATAAAAAATATTTTGAATAAATTTATATAATAAATGGCATAAAACTCTTCTTTTTTTTAAAAAAAGAGACAAAAAATCTGTAAAAACCTTCCTATTGTCAAAATTAATCTTTACGAGTCATTTTTATGTTAAAATAACTTAATTTTTAAGATACTGATAATCTTCCGAATCACTACTATTTCCTG
>CAYRBL010000018.1:0-4937 GCA_964422385.1 uncultured Bacteroides sp. | reverse complement strand
AAGTATTTCGGTGTAGGAAAAACAAAACAATCCCGATTTGAGTCTATTTCATAAAAATGGGAATAAAAGGGTATTTTGTTGTTACTTTTAGATAAAGTACATTTGCGTTTATTTTAATTTTATTTGTAACAAGCCCATTTAAGATAAAATAAAAAAGGATAGAAAACAGTAGTTTTTTCTATCCTTTTAAAAAGATTTAATGAATATAAAGGTAATTTATTCTCTCCTTTTTTCTATTTCTTTATAATAATCTCTTAATACTTTTTTAACAATAGGTACATAAAAGTTCCAGTTAAAATACAATCTACTGCTTAACTGTCGTGGATTATATGCATATTTCTGAAACCAATCCGACCATTTTAGATATACTAGCTTCTGATTAATATCACTGTCGACATAATCACCAGCAAAATAATAATACTTATATGCTCCATCATATTCAAAAAAGGCTGGGAACACCGATGGTATTCTATATCGTCTGAGAATTGAATCTCCTCTTGTATTTGGATAAATATAGTAGGTAGATATCGTTCTGTTTACATTATCGGTAGGAAAAGTAATATCTATCCAATATGAATAATTAATTGTTTCGGGTAAGTTGTATTTCTTCTGCCCATATTCAGATGTTTTGACAACAGGGACAGGAAAATCCATATCAATTTTATTTTCGAGAATGCAAATAGTATTATTTTCATGTACAAACACTAGCCCATCTATCTTAAAAGGCCACGTACCATTATGCTGCTCTCTGTACAATCTGATTACCCATCTTGGCAATTCGGGATTTGTTAATGTATCTAAAGAATCGAAATATCTACCTGTCCAACCTGTCCATCTAAAGTGAAACAAGTCTTCAACAGCACTTCTAATTGGATAGGGAGTTGGATTATGTATAAAATTAAATTCAGACATTATAAGTTTCCCTTTTTCTTTCATCTTTTTTAGGAATAAATAATCATTCCAATCCAATCCTCCATATATTTTGTTGGTATGCTCAGTATATTCAGTTTGACGGCTCCATTCTCCAATATATATCCCATATTGATCAGCATAATAGGTCATATCATAGGTTCGGCTTAAAGCTTCAATCTGGCTGTCGTTCATCAAATGTAAATCGTGAACTTCGAATTGCTCATTATCTTTTGGAAAAAAACCATAATAATCTTTATCTATTACATAAAATCTTTTATCAGGTTTAGTGTATTTATTATTTTTAAGTATCCAGTTAAAACCTCTATGCTCTACACATTGGGTGTGCAAAACGGTTTTATCCATTATTAAAACAGAGATAGGTTTTCGTGGTGTTAATAACCAAAAAATCCATAATATTAAAGGTAATAATATTAGCCCATAAAATAAAACTAATACTACTATGCGTCGTTTGTTGACTTTTGCCATAAATAATTTGTTTGTTTTGTAATTTACCGAACAATTTGTTCTTTTTATAAACTACATTTATACTTAACAATCATAATATTTTTATTCCTTTGTTTTTTACTCTTTTTTAAATAATATTGTTTCGATTATTTACTAAAAAAACATTTTTATACATTATTATTATATGCCTTTATAATCCTACCTACCAATTTATGTCGGATAATATCTTTTTCGGTTAAAAATATAAAGGAAATCCCTTCAATATTCTGTAATATTTTTGTGGCTTGCACCAATCCTGATGATTGATTTCGGGGTAAATCTATCTGCGTTATATCTCCTGTAACTATAAACTTCGCCGATTTCCCCATACGTGTAAGAAACATCTTCAACTGATTTTCTGTTGAGTTCTGTGCTTCATCTAATATTACAAAAGCATTATCCAATGTTCTACCTCTCATAAAAGCCAATGGAGCAATCTCAATGGTGCCGTCTTCCCAGTACGATAGCAGCTTTTGAGTAGGTATCATATCGCGCAAAGCATCATAAAGAGGCTGCAAATAGGGGTCGAGTTTATCGCGAAGATCCCCTGGCAAGAAACCTAAGTTTTCTCCTGCTTCTACAGCCGGACGCGTTAAAACTATTCTTTTTACTTCTTTATTTTTTAATGCACGAACAGCTAATGCAACTGCTGTATAGGTTTTGCCAGAACCAGCTGGACCTATTGCAAACAACAAATCATTCTTCTGGCATTCGTCTACCATTACTTGCTGGTTGGCTGTTCGGGCTTTTATCAGCATTCCATTTCTTCCGCGCACTAAAATATCTTCGTTTTCTTCTTTCTCCAACGACCTCCCATTGCCTGATTCTATAATTTCGCTGATGTCATTTTCGCTTACGGTTCCAATTTTATCATAATGCATCAAAATGGTCTCAAATTTATTTTCAAATGCAATAATTTCGTCTTTTTCTCCGCAAATTTTTACGTTTTCACCCCTTGCGATGATCTTTAATTTCGGAAAATACAGTTTTAACAGCTCAATATTTCTGTCATTCACTCCAAATATCTCTACGGGATTAATTGAAGATAAGGTTATTACTTTTTCGGTCATATATTGTTTTTAATTCTTATAAAATATTTATCAAAATTATTAAAAAATATCAATTCAACGCAATATTATTATTAATTTTGGATACTTAATTTTTAATAAAAAATGGCGGTAATTACATTAACAAGTGACTGGGGGTTGAAAGACCATTATCTTTCTGCGGTAAAGGCTAGTATTTACTCGCAATTACCTGATGCTAACATCGTAGATATTTCGCATCTGGTACCTCCATACAATATTTCTCAAGCTTCTTATATTTTTAGAAATGCATATAAATATTTCCCCGAAGGAACTATTCATATCCTTTCGGTGAATGCAATTGCAGCTATCGACTGTCCGCACGTGTTGATACAGCATAAAGGGCAGTTCTTTATTGGTGCTGACAATGGGCTTTTTTCATTAGTATTTGAAGAAAAACCTGATCTTATTATTGAATTAGAAGTATTGCAGGAAACTGATTATTTTACCTTTCCTACCAGAGATATATTTGTAAAAGTAGCTTGTTATATTGCCAAAGGAGAAAAACCAGAAGCATTGGGCAAACCTTTAAGTAGCTTACATCTTAAAAAGAATCTGATGCCTATTATCGAAGAAAACAGTATCAGAGGTTCGGTTATTTATGTCGACCATTACGAAAACGCAATTACAAATATAAGCAATACTATTTTTAAGAGATTGCATAAAGGTCGCCCATTTAAAATAATATTAAAACACGACGTTATAAACAAACTCAGCAGCTCCTATAGCGATGTACCCGAAGGCGATTTGTTAGCATTATTCGATTCAAACGGATATTTGCAGATAGCGATGAATCAAGACAAAGCCAAAAGTTTGATGGGACTAAACATAGGCGAAAGCGTATTTATTGAATTTGAATAAGGGAAGTTAATTACGAATTACGAATTAATAATTAATAATTAATAATTATAAAAACGTTAGTACTTTAGGCAGTCTATGGTTACTATACTTAGCCAAAGCATTGCACTTATATTCATAATTCATAATCATTTTAGTTACTTTTAATTCTTAATTCTTAATTCTTAATTCTGCCTTCTACAGCCCTAGTGTGTACGTTATTTTTGCTGATAAATAAAAGAAATTGCTTCCCAAATTACTTTCCAAAGGCAGCAGATTTACAGGGAAAGCATACGAAGGAGTGATATCAAAAGAAAAACTTTTATATTCATAATTTATAGGCAAAGATAGCTCGTAATCCAATGCTTGAAACTTATTTGGGGTTTTAACTGTCGTTAGTAAATCCTTTTTCAGCTGGCGAAATTTTGCAAAGTGATTGCCTAATTCATACGTAAATGTGGGCGAAATTGATAAATCTTCTATCCCCAACATATCATCCAAAGCGATATCTTTACCCAACAAAAAAGTAACATCCCAACCTTTAACGCTTCCATAATAATAATATATTGAGTTTTGCAAAAACATCCATTCAAAATCAAAAGTATTGGCCAGCGAAACACCTATATCGTTTTGCACCTGCGTTTTCTTTTTAGTAGTAACAGTAGTGCGATAAATGGAGCAACCGGCTTGCAGATTCCACCAATCAAAAAAATCGTGTTCATAGCCTATAGCCAGCTCAATTTGTTTTGTTTTGCTGGTATCTTCTGGCATTAAATAGGTAGTTATGCCAACAGAAAAGCCCGATTTCAGGTTTAAAGTAACTGAAGGGCTGTACATCCCACCGTTCACCATATTATTACGCCCCGAAAAAGCAGCCTTGTTCATATACTCCATCGAAAAGTCAATGTTATTCGTTTTTTCATCGTCAGTGTTGTCGCTCTCCGTATTATTTTGCGCATTTATTAGAATACTACTTATAAGTATTAGTATGATTAAAATGTATTTTTTCATTAGTATATATATAATATTGTATAGAACATTTGTTTTGCAAAAATACTGTTTTTTATTTTATAAAAAACATATTGTATCCTTCTCAAATTTTGAATGACATGTAAAAATAGTTTTGGAACCTTTTCAAATTCTGAGATACTTCCAATTTGAGTATTGAGACCTTTTCAAATTTTGAGATACTTCCAATTTGAGTATTGAGACCTTTTCAAATTCTGAGATACTTCCAATTTGAGTATTGAGACCTTTTCAAATTTTGAGATACTTCCAATTTGCGTATTGAGACCTTCTCAAATTCTGAGAGGCTTCCAATTTGAGTATTGAGACCTTCTCAAATTTTGAGAGGCTTCCAATTTGAGTATTGAGACCTTTTCAAATTCTGAGATGCTTCCAATTTGTGCATTGAGACCTTTTCAAATTCTGAGATACTTCCAATTTGAGTATTGAGACCTTCTCAAATTTTGAGAGGCTTCCAATTTGTGTATTGAGACCTTCTCAAATTCTGAGAGGCTTCCAATTTGAGTATTGAAACCTTCTCAAATTCTGAGAGGCTTCCAATTTGAGTATTGAGACCTTCTCAAATTCTGAGAT
>CAYRBL010000017.1:0-19815 GCA_964422385.1 uncultured Bacteroides sp. | reverse complement strand
TTAAGAGATTGGCAAATTGTAAATGCCAAAGGTGAGGTTAACGATGATGTTGCAAAGCTTATAGATAAACCTTGGTTTAATCGTTTTATATCACATTCACTTGATACTTTATTTTATGGTTATTCTTTAATAGAGTTAGGGGATTGTATGAATAATGAATTTAAAGATTTGAAAGTTACAAAACGTTGGTATGTTTCACCGGATCGTTATGTAGTTTCTAATATGGCTTACAACTTAAGCGGTACACCATTTAAGGATGAACCTTGGAGCGATTGGCACGTTTACTTAAGTACTCCAAATGATATTGGTACAAGTGATAGTGGATATGGTTTGTTTTATGAGGTGGCTATTTATCAAATATTTTTAAGAAACATTTTAGGTTATAATGGTGACTTTTTAGAGTTATTCGGACAACCTATTAGAGTAGGTAAAACCAACAAAACAGAATTAGTAGAGCGTGAGAATTTTGCAGCTGCTTTAGAGAATATGGGTAGCGCAGGTTGGGTGCTTATGGATGCAATTGATGACCAAATTGAACTTATTGAAAGCGGTAACGTTGGTAGTTCCTGGCAAGCTTATAGCAACTTTGAAAAAAGATTGCAAGGTTTAATATCAAAGCTTATTTTAGGACACGCTGATGCGTTAGATAGTACACCTGGCAAACTTGGATCAGCACAAGGAGGGGAAAGTCCTAGCGAGCAAGCAATGGAAGACAAGCAGTCAAAAGATGGTGTATTTATAATGGATGTTATAAATTCAGAGTTATTCCCTAGATTGCGTAAATTTGGTTTTAATATACCGGATGATTGTTTATTTGAATTTAAAAACGATAGCGAGGTACACGAACATAACGACAGAGTTATAAGCCAGGCGGTTGAAATTAAAAAGGCAGGTTTACAAATGTCAAAAGATTATTTCGAGGAGCAAACAGGAATTAAATTGTTTGATTTGCCTCTAGGAACATCAAGTCCCGATGTTATACAAAGCGCACCAACAACAGATATCAAAGCTAAATTAAAAAACTTATATAAATAATGAAACCAAATACTTTAAATCAAAATACAATCGACGCATTATTAGTGCGATTAAAAGATGAATTCACCGCATATTATTTTTATCGTTCAGCATCTAACTGGTGTAACAACGTAGGATATAAAAGAGCGGGTGAGTACTTCGCTAATGAAAGCGCAGATGAATTAGTACACGCAAAGAAAATCGAAAACTTTTTAGTTGATTGGAATGTGGATGTAACTTTGCCTATTATTCAAACACCACAAAGTATATTTTTAAATTTAGTTGATGTGATTGAAAAAGCATATCAGTTAGAGTATAACCTATATTTAGGTTATGATTTTACAAGCGAGGAAATTATAAGCAGAAAAGAGCATAATACTTACGGATTTTTACAATTCTTTAGAGATGTACAATTGGAATCTGTAGCAGCTTACAGCGATATGTTGAACTTATTAGATGGTGTTGATATTAGAGACAAAGCTAAATTGTTATTGTTAGACAAACAATTATTTGGCAAATAATAAATGAAATACACCGAAAAGCAAATTAACAATCTATTGGAAGGCATCTACGCAGGTGATATTGATGTGGATAGTCTTCCTTTAGACTTGTATCAAGCTATTTCAAGATTTTTAGCTGGAGGCCTCGGCAAAATTGAGGGAACCATAAGCAAATCAATGTTAGCAGAGCTTACTTCTAATTTGCAAATATTTTCGGGATGCAAAGTTTACCATAGTGTAAGGGAAATGTCTTTAATTAAAGATAATAAAGATATTAAAACCTTTTCTGAATTTAAAAAAGAAGCAGAGCAAACGTTTGACCAATATTACAAACAATGGGCGCAGGCGGAATATAATACTACGATAGGCCAGGCGCAAATGGTTGAGCGTTGGGAACAAATAGAAAAGCAAAAGGAAACATTGCCTTTTTTAAAATATAGTGCGGTTATAGATACTCAAACAAGTGATATTTGTTTACCTTTGGATGGTATTTGTTTACCGGTATCGGATAGCTTTTGGGATAGCAACACACCGCTAAATCATTTTAATTGCAGATGCACAATTGAGCAATTGGATGAATTTGATGCAGTACTTACAGAGCAAACAAAGGCCGATGAAGTAAGTAAAGAAATGAGCGACAAAAGGGATGAGTTGTTTAACAGCAATCCATATAGAGATAAGGCAATTTTTAATGAAACGCATCCTTACTTTGACATTTCAAAAGAGGGATTTAATGCAGTTGAAAAATTAATGGAAGATGGCGAATAAGTTTAACTTCGGGCAAATATCAGCTAAATTTAAAAGTTTAGATTTATCATTGCTTATGGCCAATACTGCAAAGAATGATTTTTTAGATAATTTTAGAAAAGAAAGTTTTGAAGGTAAAGCTTGGCAAAAACGTAAAAGCGATAAACAAGCGGGTAGAAAATTATTAGTAAAAACAGGGCGATTGAGACGTGATGTTTCAAATTCTGTAAGCGAGGGACATAAGAATAGTAATTTGAGTTATACTTTGGTAGTAAACAATCCTTATGCTTCATATAATAACGAGGGAACTTATAAGTTACCACAAAGACAATTTGTTGGAATGACTCCAGAGCTTAATAAAAAGCTACTATTAAAAATTAATCAAAAAATAATGAGAATATGGGCGATATAATTCAACAGATAATAAATCAATTAAAATTAATAACAGATTTAAAATTTGTTACTATTTGGAATAATCAATTTCAATATATGGCAGATGGCTCGTTATATTCGTTCCCAATGCCTTGCGCTTTTGTAGAAGTACAAACAAACGACACTCAATCAATAGGCGGATACGTTCAAGGATCAGACATTGATGTAACTATTCACATAGGCCAGGATTTTTATAATGGATCTAATATTGATGAGAATTTTAATATATTTATTTTGCGTGATTTAGTAGTTAAATCATTATCACATTTTAAATCTACAAAAAGTAGTATATTTGTAAAAGTTAGTGAGGAGCAAGATTTTGAGCATTCAAACATTTATCATTATAAAGTTACATTCAAGACTCAATGGATTGATGAAACTGCTAAACCGCTAGAATATTACACAACAGGAACAACTAATTTAGAAATAGACAATGGCTAGAACAATAGAACAAATCCAGGCGAGCATTATCGCAAACATACAAGCGACACCCGAATTAGCACAAGCAAACAGCACAAGCACACGAGCAATATGGAGGTTATTTTCTTACGTTGTTGCTGTTAGTATTTTATTATTAGAGCAAATAATTGATGTGTTTAAATCAGATAACGAAACTTATATTGGGCAAGCAATACCAAACACAGCATCTTGGTTAACTAAAAAGATTTTTGAATTTCAATATTCGGCTACAAACCCACAAATTGTACAGCTTACAAATTTAATTCCATCATACACCGTTGTTGATCCATCTTTGCAAATTATAACTCGATGTTCGGTTGTTACAACCATATCCAACAATGTAACTGTTAAGGTTGCTAAAAGCAATCCGCCTGTAGCTTTAACAAGTGGTGAGCTTGGAGCGTTGCAAGGTTATGTTAATGCAATAGGAGTAGCTGGAATTCAATACAATTGCGTTTCACAAGATGCAGACAGAGTTTATATAAATGCTGATATTTATTACAACGGACAGTATAGCTCAACTATTAAAGGAACTGTTATAAATGCCATTAATACATATTTGGCGAGCATATCTTTTAACGGACAATTAAAGGTATCAGATTTAGAAATTATAATTAGAAATATAACTGGAGTAAATGATGTTTTAATTAGTGATGTTAAAGCACGTAATAGCGTAACAACTTTTGCAAATGGAACTTATTTAATTCAAAACAAAACAACCATAGGTCGTATATTCTCAACAATTGCGGGTTATATTATAGCAGAAGACACAGCGGGTTATACATTTAACGACTCTTTAAACTTTATATCAAATGTATAGTGTTGATTTTTTACAAAAGGTAGTCGAAACGTTAGTCCCGGATAAAAGGCAACCTAAAACAATAGCTTTCCTTCAACAAATGGCTAAAGAAGTAAGCCAAAATAATACACAATTAACTAATATTTATAAAACTTTTCAAACTACTACTGCGTGGTCAAGTGGTAGTTATTTAAGAAATACGGCTGTAAGATATGGTAAAGCTATTTATGTAGCTGCTGAAAATACAACTGACGAGCCAAGTTTTACAAATGCCTGGATAATGGTATCACCCAATTTTATGGGTAATGATTTTAGATTGGCTATTCGTGGTGAAAAATTAGTTTTGGAATATGCTTTAAATACTTGGTTTAATACTACATTTAGACAATTACCAGCAGTAAGTGATATTTATTTAACCACAAATGCAATTGGTAACAATGTTTTTAAAAGTGGTGCAAATGAGTTTCAAAGTTCAAAAGTTTATACAAATATTTCAAATGATTTTGTTATAAACTATTACACATTTGTGGATCAATATAATTTAACAATCAATATTCCAATAGCTGTATTTAATGCTTTGGGAACAAGCGACAGTATTAGAACTTCTATTGTTAGAAGCTTTGCAGATTTATACATTAGCGCAGGAATTAACTATAACATAATAACTTATTAATAATGAAAATTTTAGACACTACGTCAATCAGTACATCAAACGCAATGCCTATAAAATCGGGAACATTGCAATTTTTACAAGATGCATCAAAGGAAGCAATGGCAGCTCTTGTTACAAATTTAATACCTAACCCGGATGTAAATACTATTTATAGAATTTCGGGTTGTTTAAATTCAACCGTTGCGCCAATACATACATTGTCCGCAGGAGTTTTATTTTACAATGGTGAAATATTTAATTTTGATGGAGCAACGTTTACCTTGACAGGGTTACAAAAAGCATACGCTAGAATTGCCACAACACAATTTACAACAAATGCTGATCCAGTACAATTTACCGATGGTGTTAGTAGAAACGTTCACAACATCAGAAAAATTGTAATTGAAAATACAACGACTTCATCGGGATTGCCAGAGTTTAAAGATTTCATTACTTTAAACAGTTGGTTAAAAGGTGATACAAAAGAAATCGTTTGTGATAGTACCTATTTGGCAAACAATTTTACTAGTACAGGCGCAACAGCAGGTTTAGGAATTGGTGAGCGAGCAGGATGGGCAATAATGAATGGTAACAATGGAACTCCAAACGATAATGGTAAAGTTGTTATATCATACGGAACAAGTTACTCAACACTAGGAGCAACAGGTGGAAGTGAAACGCATACATTGACAGTTCCCGAGTTACCAACAAATAATAAAAGTGTTCATTCATATCTTTCGGGATCAACAGCAGGAGGTGGAAGTGGTCCGGAACCTTGGGCGCCAGTAACTGTTAATTTTGGTGGTTCAAACACTCCATTTAGTGTAATGCAACCTTATGTAGTTCGTTTAAGAATTATGAAACTTTACTAAAATGAAAAATCAAACCTTGCAGCGTAGAGTAACAGCATATCCTTTGCCAAATACTCACAGAAAATTAATGTTATTAGCAGAACGACAAGGCCGAAGTGTTAGTAGCATTATATCGGAAGCATTGCAAGAGTATGTAAATAAAGAAAAGCCACTAAAATAGTGGCTTTTTCAATAGTTTAACTTTAAAAAATTTATACGTATAGGCGCATACAAATATAATAAATAAAAATAGATAACGTACTTTATAACCATTATTTAGAATTAATATAAATTTGTTGTATGATATATTGTGTAGACGAAACGTTAGACGAACCAATTATGTTAATTAATTCTCACATCGGATTTGATGATGAGGATGGAATGGGAATTGATGGAAATTTATTTCAAAAGGAATTATTATATTTGGATACTCTAGGTAAAAAGAGAATTCAAATTTGGATAAACTCTATTGGCGGTGTTGTTTTGGATGGTTATAGTATTGGATCAACAATATTAAAAACTAAAACACCAGTTGATACTTATAATGTAGGGATTTCAGCAAGTATTGCCGGAGCGATTTTTATGTGTGGGCGAACCAGAGTAATGATGGATTTTGCACAATTTATGATGCATCCTGTTTCGGGATCAGATGATAAAAAGAGTTATAAATCTTTTATGGATAGCATTTCAACTTTGTTAAGTGCTAAATCAAATATGACTCAAGAGGAGGTTAATCAATTAATGACAGATACAACTTGGTTAAATGCAGAGCAATGTTTGGAAAAAGGTATTTGTACAGAAATTGAAAAAACTGCAAACGTAAATAAAAAACGGCTAACAACAGCCAATATCGATAACTTTCTTCGGGAAGCTAATTTAATCACTAATAAATTTTTAAAAACAAAAAACAAAAAGAGTATGTTAAAAGTAACAAACAAACTTGGATTGAATGAAGATGCAAACGAAGAAAGCATATTGAAAGCAATCCAGGAAATGGAAAACAAAGCAATGACTGCAAAAGAAAAAATGCAAGCAGAAATGGATGCTTTAAAAGAAAAAATGGAAGCAGATAACAAAGCATTCGATGAATTGAAAGCTAAATTTGATGCAACTAAAGATGATGCTTGCAAAAATATGGTAACAGAATTTGCAAAGATTGGAAAAATTGCTAACGATGAGGCAATTATCAACAAATGGACTGCGTTAGCATCTAACGACTTTGATGGAACAAAAGAACTTTTAGAAAGTTTGCCAGTTAACAAAGTAGCTAACAAAATTGAAACTTCAAACGCTCAAGTTAAAGAACCGCAAGTTGGTGATTATATGAGCGAATTATTAAAAAAATTCTCTAACAAAAAATAATTAAATTATGTCTTTAGTATTATCAACAGCGAATTATACGCAATTTGAAAAGGACTTCTTCATTACAGAAGCAGTTATCGGACTTGACACCGTGAACAAAGGTCTTATGTATGTAGCAACAGGAGTAAAGAATGATCAATACGCTTTTCCTGTATTAAGCGCAGCACCAAAATTACAAGCTTATGGATCAACTCCAAGTGCTTCGGGAACTACTACTTTAAGCAATAGATTGCTTACATTAGGTAAATTCCAAGCTTATGAGGAATTTGAGCCATCAGTATTTGAAAACCATTGGCATAAAGATGAATTAGCAGACAGATTGTTGGCTCGTTCACTTCCTACAACTTTCCAAAATTACTTGACTACTTATTATACTCAAAAAACTTTTAAGCCAATTGAGGAAATGATCCACTTAGGTTCAACTTCTTATACTACTACATCAGGTGGTTCAGCTTATACAGGTGGAGTTAATGAACAACACATTTATTTTGATGGTATCATCAAAACTGCTTTAAATGCTACAACTCCAGCGTTACAAGTTGCCTCTCCTTCTGCTATTACATCAGCGAATGTTATTGCTAAAATGGAAGCTGCTAAAAACAAATTAGGTTCAACTACTTCTGGTATCGCTTTATTATCTAGAGCAAACAGATATGACAGATTGAAATATGTAATGTCAGTTGTTGATGCTCTTAAGTATGAAGATGCTTTAACTACTACGACTTACAAAAACAACGATACAACTGAAAAAGGTTTAAACAAATACAAAGGATACGAAGTTGTTGTTGTTGCAGGTTTACCAGAAAATACTTTTTACTTCGGTGAATTCTCTGGAGACTTAAACTCTAACTTACAGTTAGCTGTTACTGATATGGATAACCTTTCTTTTGAAATCAACAGACTTCAAAACAATTCAGCTTTATTCTTTTACAAAGCTATTATGAAAATGGGAGTAGGTATTGCAAAACCATCAGAGTTTGTAATTCACACTACTTATGTGTTAGCTGACTTTTCAGCATAGTTATTAATCTAAACCCCGATTAATTTCGGGGTTTTTTAAAAATCTTATTTATGTACAATCAAGAATTAATTGATTTGCTTTTATCTAATACAAATATTTTATCTGTTTGGATTGATGAAGACAAAGATTGGCACACATCCGATGTGGATGGAGGTAAAGAAGTTAAAAGAGAAGAAATTTTAAAATCAAAAAAAGCTAAAAATGAATAATATAACCTTTGTAAAAGGTCAAGGAGGACTAGGGCGACCTTTAGCGGGTAACGACTATATTTCAAGTCTTTTATTTTATACATCTACTTTACCAAGTGGATTTTCATCTACGAACAGAATTAAGCAATTCTTTTCTGTTGCAGATGCGGTTACAGCAGGAATTAAGAATGATTATAGCGATGAAACTCAAGCGATAGGTGTTTACACAGTATCAGCAGTAGGAGCAACAGGCGATAGTATTACTTTAAATTTTGTTGAGCCAACTAAAACAGTTACTTTAGGAACTTATGTAAAAGTTTCAACTGATACAACTGTAACAGCTGTAGGAACTGCAATTGCATCAGCAATTAATGCTCTTACTAATTCACACGGATATACTGCAACCAATGCTTCTGGAGCAATTTCAATTACAGCTCGTAAAGGTTTAGGTATTTTCCCAAACACAGGAACTCCTTTAACTGCTACTATTGTAGGAACAATTGCCGGAAGTGTTACAACTGCTTTTACCGGTGGTGTAGCTTCTAAATTGGCAGTTTGGTATTATCACATTTCGGAATATTTTAGAGTTCAACCAAAAGGTAACTTATTTGTTGGATTTTATGCTGTACCTAGTACTTACGATTTTTCTGAAATTGTAACAATGCAAACATCGGCTTTAGTAAATGGAGCAATCAGACAAATTGGAGTTTATGTTGATGGCAGCAATTTTACTGCTGCAATGACAACAACTTTGCAAACTCAAGCTTTAGCATTAGATGTTTTAAAAATGCCAGTATCAATTTTATTAGGTGCTAACATTTTACCTGCTACGGATGTAACTTCATTAACAGATTTATCAATCTATAACAATTACAAAGTAAGTGTTGTTATAAGTCAAGATAATGGAGGTCAAGGATTGGCTTTATGGAATGCGACAGGGAAATCAATTACAACTTTAGGAGCTACTTTAGGATCGGTTTCATTAGCATCAGTTCACGAAGATATTGCCTGGGTTGGTAAATTTAATTTATCAAATGGAGTAGAGCTTGAAAGCGTTGGTTTCTGTAATGGAACAAGCGGGCAAAGTTCAAATGCTTTAGATGCTATTGATTTAAAACGTTACGTTTTCTTACGTAAATTCCCAAACGTTGCAGGATCATTCTTTAATGACTCGCATACAGCAGTTAGCAAAAGTTCAGATTATGCTTATATCGAAAATAACAGAACAATTGACAAAGCAATCAGAGGAATTGATACAGCATTATTGCCAAGTTTAAATTCACCTTTATTATTAAAAGCTGACGGAACATTGGCAAATAGTACAATTGCATTCTTTACAAGTCAAGCAGCAATTGTTACTGATGATATGGTAAGAAATGGTGAAGCTTCTGCAATTGGTGTTTTAATTAACCCAGCGCAAAATGTCGCTACTACTAGCAAATTAATTGTAACGGTTAACATCGTTCCGATTGGAGTTGCGAGAAATATACAAATTAACATCGGATTTAAAACCTCATTATAATTATGGCAACACCATTAATAAACGGAGTTAATTACAGTTGGGCAAACGTTAAGTTAATTCTTTTCGGAGTGCCTGTAATTGGAATAACTAAAATTTCGTATAAAACGAAACAGAAAAAAGAAAACCAATATGGAGTAGGTTATGAGCCAATTTCAAGAGGTTACGGAAATAAAGAATATGAGGGAAGTATTGAAATTTATACTGATGAGTTAAAAAATTTAATTGCTGCTGCTCCAAACAGAGACTTAATGGCAATCCCTCCTTTTAACATTCAAATAGTATTTGAAGATGCAGCCAACGGATTTTTAACACAAGACAACTTGTTAATGTGTGAATTTACCGAAGAAGGTTTAGAAGCATCGCAGTCAGATACAAAATTATTAGTATCTTTGCCGTTAGTAATCGGTAAAATAACTAGATAATTATGAAAAAAGTAGAAGAAAAAGCACAGGAATTAAGCTTAAAACTAAATTGCACAGTATTGCCTATTGTGTTTTTAGATGAGGAAACAGACGAGGAAATTGTAGGTTACATTAAGGAACCTTCAAGAGTTGTCAAATTGAGAGTAATGGATAAAGCAATGACATCACCAGTTACTGCTGCTTCTGAATTATTTGAAAGTGTTTTCTTGGCTGATGATAGCGACAAACGCATTATGTCAGAAGACAAGTATTATTTGGGTGCTACAATGGAAGCTTTTAAAACAGTAGAAATGGCTGTAAATACGTTTAAAAAAAAATAGACGACTACACCATTAGTGAACAAAGTAGCGAAGAAACGAGAATGATTGCGTTACTTCGCTACTTTTCTCATTTTAGCGTTGATGTCGATAACTTAAGCGATGATGAATTTGCTAAAATGTGGGGACAATTACAATACGCATTAGATAAAACAGGATACTACAACAATGGATAATCAAATTAGATATACGATAACTGCTAACGATATGATGTCGGGCAAGCTCCAAGGGATGCAAGGCCAAGCGGTTAAACTTGAAAGTACAATGGGCGGACTTTCTAAAGTTATGGGAACTTTAGGAATTGGATTTGCAGTTTTTAAAGGTTTAGAATTTGTAAAAGGAGGCATTGAAAAAGTTGAAGAAATGCACCAGGCGACAGCACAAGTTCAAGCTGCTTTAACTTCTACAAATAATGCAGCCGGATTGTCAATGAAACAACTTGAAGAAAGCGCTAGCAGTTTGGCCTCAAATACCAAATTTAGTCAAACCGATGTTTTTGGAATGCAATCGCTTTTACTTACATTTACATCGGTAAAAGATAAAATATTTAATGAGGCACAACCTGCTATAATGGATTTGGCTCAAAGAATGGGAGGCGATTTAAAAGGAGCATCTATTCAAGTAGGAAAAGCATTGAATGATCCAATACAAGGGATGACAGCTTTGCGTAGAGTTGGAGTTTCTTTTAGCGATAGTCAAAAAACAGTTATTAAACATTTACAAGAGACTGGCGATTTAGCGGGAGCGCAAAAAATAATTTTAAAAGAATTATCGACAGAGTTTGGAGGTTCAGCACAAGCTGCCTTTAATGCTGATCCATTAGCACAATTCAATAAAACAATGGGCGGTTTTCAAAAGTCTATTGGTTTGGGTGCAATGGCATTATTAGAAGCGTTAAAGCCAGCATTAGATTTAATCGCAAATGCTTTTAAAGGGTTAGGAAATGGAATTAAAAGTACTATTGCGTTTTTTGAAAAACATACAGTTATTGCAGAAACTTTAAAAGTATTTTTAGGGGCAATAGTTGCGATAATAATTGTTTACAATACACAGCAAAAGTTATCCGCAATGTACACAGCATTCACTACGACTTCATTTATTGCTAATACATTTGCAACCGCAGCGATGACAGCGGGATTTGCTGGAGCAAGTACAGGAGGAATGATTTTAGCAGGAGTTATGGCTTTAATTAATTCTGTAAATCCATTTTTTTATATTGTTATAGCAATTGCAGCAGTAGTAGCTATAGTAGTTGAATGTTATAAACATTTTGAAACTTTTAGAGCTGTAATTTGGGCAGTTGGTGCTGTTATAAAAGAATATGTAAATATTTGGGTTGATATGTTTATGGGATTTGGTAAAATGTTAAAAGGGGTATTTACCCTTGATACCGGACTTATCAAAGAGGGATTTAACCAGGCAACATCAGCGCTTTTTAATGCGGGAAAAAATTTAGGTGATGCAGCCAAAAAAGGTTATAAAAATGGAATTGCTGATTTTCACAAAGATGCTGTAAAAGATGCGGAAAAGGAAAAAGAAGGTAAAGAAGTAAAAGCAAAAGGATTGATGGGAATGAAAGGAATAACAGCTCCAACATCTTCAATAACTGCTAGCAAACCAACTAAAGGCACCGCAGGAGTTCAAGGCAATAAAGCGGTAACTGTTAACATTCAAATCGGATCATTAATACACGATTTTAGTATTAAAACAACTAACATACAAGAGAGTGCTACTGCAATTAAGGAAAAGGTAGTAATGGCTCTTACAAGCGCAGTAAATGACTCACAATTAATAGCAGGAAATTAAAATGAGCGATTATAAAATTAATAAATTAGGAGTACAAAAGGCAGTTTTAAGTTTAGCGGAAATAGCAGTTAGAAAATTAGTAATTGACTCTTTAGTTGTAAAATCTAATTTACAAAATGTAAAAATACACGATGGCCAACATTCGCCTTATACCATTGGAAAAGAACAGAAGCAAGACAAAACTGATTTTGTCAGTAAATTAGGAACTGCTGTTTATTCAAATATTATATTTAACTCGGCCACAGTTTACGCAGTTGATGGACACGCTATTGGATTTTGGGAAGATTTTAGAGTTGATGATGTTATTTTACAAGTATCACAAGGCAAAAAAATTGTAACCACAGAAATACAAGGGCGAGATGGAACGGTAAAGGAATACATAGGACTGGATGATTTCCAAGTTACTATTAATGGCCGATTGAATGGTAAATATAATGTTAACCCAAAGGAAGACACAAATCAATTAAAGGAAATTTTAGATGCTGGGCAAACTTTAGCTATTACAAATTGGTGGTTGCAAAATTTAGGGATAACTGATATAGTTGTTTCGAGTTATTCATTTGACCAAACAGAGGGCGAATATAGTACGCAGTATTTTACAATTAACGCAATTTCAGACAAGGTAGTCGAAGCAACAATAACAGGGCAATAATTATGTTAAAACCAGTTACAAATATTACAATTACAACGGCAACCAAAACTTTATTTTTTGACTTTGTAAACCATTGGGAATTTTCTAATAATTGGGAAGATTTAAGCGCACAAGGTAAAATTATATTTCCAAAAAATATTTATGTAAAAGATACTGCAACAAATAAAAAGTTTTCATTTTTTGGTAAAAATATAGCAACCGGTGAATTGTTTAAAAAAGGTGATAAGATTAAAATTGAGAGTCAATATATTTATTGGGATGAAAATTTAAACGAAAAAAAGACACCGATGACTACAATTGTTGAGGGGTTTATTTCAAATGTAAAAATTGAAATTCCTATAACTATTGAGTTTGAAGATAATATGTATTTGCTTAAAAAAACTCCAATGGTTAACAAAGCATATAACGGTAGTCAATCCATTGAGAGCATTTTAAATGATGCGCTCCAGGTAACAAATAGCACATTTGGAACTAGCTTTAAATGTGAAACGACATCATCAACTTTAATCACTTGGGAAAATTCTTTGATAATATCTGAAAATGAAACAATAGCAAGTTTTTTATCTAAATTAAAAAAGGATGCGTTTATATTTACTTATTTTCGTGGAAATACTTTAAGAGTTGGCAGAACCATTTATATAGATGCGGAGGCAAAAACTAAAACCTTTGAATTTCAAAATAATATTATTAGTTCGGATTTAAGTTTTAAAAGAATTGATGATTTAATTTTGTCGGCAGTTGCAACAAATCACATCCAGGAGCAAGTAGGAACTACAAAAGATGGAAGTACCAAAACTAAAAACACCAGGATTGAGGTATTGGTAACATTACAAAATGATAAGGTAGTTTCTAAATCTATAAAGGCCGGTGATAAACCCGAAAGCACAGATGGGGAACGCAGAACATTTACTTTTTTAGAAGCCAAAACCGAAAATGATTTAATCACTTTGGCAACAGAAGCTCTAAAAAAATATTACTATAGCGGTTTAAAAGGAAAGTTTACTACCTTTGGTACTCCTTACGTTCAATTTGGGGATCAATGTAAAATTATAAATAACAAATTACCCGAGCAAAACGGTACCTATAAAATTAAAGGTGTTGAATATAGCGGAGGAATTGAGGGAATGCGACAAATTATTGAATTAGATTACAAAATAAATATATGAGTGATTTTAATATAATATCGGTTATTCAAAACATTGCAGGAGCGCAGAATGACGACAAAGTAAAATTATTGCAATGCAAAGTTAATAGTGTTGATTTAGCAAATAGAAAAGCAAATGTAACAACTATTACCGGGCAGAGTACAATTGATTTTGATGTGCAGTTACAAGCTGGTATAGCAGATGGTTTATTAATAGAGCCATTAGTTGACTCAATGGTATATGTTTTGATGAGTAAATATACGTTACCATTTATAGTACAATATAGTGATGTAGTATCTTTGTCTATAAATGGGAGTGAATTAGGTGGACTAGTTAAGGTGATTGAATTAACTCAAAAGTTAAATGCTTTGGAAAATAAAGTTAACGATATAATTACAGCTTACAATTTACACGGACATTCTGGGTTTAATTTACCGACAGATGGTTTAGTAGTTGGAAATTTAATTCCAACAATACAAAATGACATTGAAAATACAGTAATCAAACACGGTGAGTAATGGCAAGAATGGATTTTGGATTGGATAAAAATAATGATTTAGATTTTGCAAATGGTGATTTCACAATTGTAGAAAGCAATCAACAACATATAGCTGATACAATAAACGCATACGTTGGATGGTGGAAGGAATTTCCTACCGATGGAGTTGGAATAGGTTACTATCAAAATTCAGCAGGAGGAGCGCAACAATTGGCTCGTAAAATAAAAATAGAACTTGAAAAGGATGGTTACAAAGTTGACAATCCAATAATAGAGTTTGGAACAGATGGCAAATTAAATATTTATCCAAATGCTACAATCGTTTAAGCCAAGTATAGGATGCACCATTTTAGATGTTTGTTTAAACGTTTATTGCAGTTTAAATTTATTATCAAAGTTAATTTTAGATAATAATATCCAGGATTTAAATAGAGTTACAAGCATTGGTGATGTATTTGTGTATGATACTGATTTTGTAGCTGATGAATTTTTGCAAAATGATATTTTAAAAAACAATTATAAATTTGTAACAGGGAAGTTAGCTGTTAGCAGTTCACCGGTTATAGTTGAAAACTATTTATTAATCGAAAGCTCGGACATTTTAAAAAGCGAGGCAGGAAATTTATTTTTGATATGAGTACTAAAATAAGCGAATTACCAGCATATACAGGTTCAAACAATCCATCGGGGTATATTCCGATTTCAATTAGCGGAGTTACTTATAAAATTACTCCACAATTATTATTACAAACTTTACAAGATGTTTTAAATTATAATCATAGTTTAACAAACGAAGGAAATTATCAAGGTACTTACGCAGGTGATAAAAATAATGGGCGCAATAATAACGGTTTTGGAGCAGGCGCATTAACTGGAAATAATTGTGATAATGTTAATGCTTTTGGTTATCAAGCGGGATACGGAAATACTTTAAACGGAATGACTATTTTTTCAAATAATTCATTTCCACAATATGCAGATTTAGCAGCAGCAACATCAGCTATAACCGTTGCAAATGGAGCGACTGCTAATTGTACTTATTTATACTACAATATTGAAAGAGATATAATATCAGCAATACGATTATGATAATTCAAAACTTTTCAGACTGCATAAAAGGCGATAGCTTTGGAGCAAAAACAGTTAATATTTCAATTGACATTACTTCATTGACAATACGTTGTCAATTTCGCCAGGGATCTAAAACAGGTGATTTAATGCGTGAGGCCACAATTACAAAAGTAACAGCCAACCAATTTATAATAGGTGATTTCATAGTTGATTGGGATGCTGATTTAACTTATTATTACGATGTACAATTTGTTTATCCAGGTGGTAAAACAAAAACTTATTTTGGCGGATCATTTAACGTTGTTCAAGATGTAACACAACCAACAGTATAATGGCCGAAGAAATTATAAATATACAAATTGTTGAGAATGTAGATAACATTAATATTGTAGTTCAAGAAAATATTGACAATGTTACTATTTCAATTCAAGATCCAACTAAAACTTCTGATTTAATAAATGATGGATCCGATGGGGTACATCCATTTATTACCGCTTCAAGCATTCCAGCTGTTAATGATGCAACTGCAAGCGTAAAAGGTATATTAAAACTTACTAATGATTTAGGTGGTACTGCTGATTTGCCAACAGTTCCTGCTTTATCTAATAAAGTAGATAAAGTTACAGGCAAAGGTTTAAGTACAAATGATTTTACAAATACATTAAAAACTAAATTAGATGGTATAGCTGAAGGAGCAACAGCAAATGATACGGATGCTAATTTAAAAAATAGAGCAAATCATACAGGTACACAATTAGCTGCTACAATTTCAGATTTTGCAACAGCTGTAGGTTTATTAATTACAAACAAAGTAGATAAAATAACAGGTTATTCGTTAACTAAAAATGATTTAACTGATGCTTTGAAAACTGCTTATGATAATGCTGTAAGTAGTTTAATTACTTTATTAGCTACAGGACAAAGACTTATTACAAGTGCTGAAATTACTAAATTAAGTAATACAAGCGGTACTAATACAGGTGACCAAGATTTATCGGGTTTAGTTCCTTATACTGGTGCAAGTACTGATGTTGATTTAAACACTAAAAATTTAAAAGTTAATAATATATTTGAGGGATTTACTTCGGTTGCTGCTTCTGCAACTTTAATAACTTTAACTGTAAATTCAACACCTTCTTATTTAGTTACCGGTAGTGGTGGGCAAACTATAAAATTACCAAATGCTACAACTTTACAAAATGGTGCAATTTATGATTTTAATAACAATCAATCAAGTGGTGCTATATCTGTAAATAACAACTCTAATACATTAGTTAAGTCAATACCTTCGGGTGGTTATTTAGTATTGACATTAATTGATAATTCAATTGCTGCTGGAAGTTGGGATGCACATTTTCAAGCTCCATCAAATGTTAGTTGGAGTACTAATACATTTGATTATGTCGGATCAATAACAGGGGCAACTTGGAATGGAGTTAGTATTGCAGATAATAGAATAGCAAGTGCAGCTACTTGGAATGCTAAACAAAATGCATCTTCAAGAAGAAATGCAAACAATAGTTCAGACAACAATATAAACTATTGTGGAGTAGCTTTAGGAACAGGAGTAAGTGATAGTTCAGCAGTATGGACTATAAAAAGATTAACAATAGGTGCAAGTGGTTCAATAACTACTGCAACTGCTACAAATGTAGCTTGGACAAATAGACAATCAGCAACATATATTTAAGATTATGCCAATTACAAGTACAAATCCAATAGAAATAAAAGGAAATATTTATCCTAATTTTATGGTGAATTTAGCAATATCACCATTAGTTAAAGCAACTGATATAGGTGGAAGTGTAGCGATGAAATTAACTCCTTACAGAGTTTTAGAAGATGGAAGCATTGAAGATTTACAAGACAATTCTATTCCTTTGACTTATATGGATATTTTTGAAAGCGATGATATTGATGCTAAAAAAGCAGCAGTTTCAATTATGGCTGCTATCCAAAAATTTATAATTGATAAAAATATTTAATTATGGCAATAAGATATGCGGTAGCAACAGGTAACTATAGTAATACAGCAATTTGGGATAATGGAGCAGTTCCAACAAGTGCTGATGATGTTTATGCAAATAACTTTACAGTTACTATTGATGGAACATACACAGCACAATCAATAAGAAATACAGCAACTAATATTTTAGTTCCAAATATTGCAACACCTGCAATGACTTCAAATAACACTCCAAGTGGAACAGCTTTTGCAAGTTCAGTAAATGGATCTAATGCTGCTTGGAATGCTTTTAATCAAGATGGATTTACTACTATTTGGTCAAGTGGTGTTAATAATACAGGAATATTAGGATATCAGTTTTCAAGTGGAAAAGTTATAAAAAGATATTGTGTAAAAGGATATAATATAACTGCAAATAATAATCCAACTACTTGGACATTTCAAGGATCAAATGATGGAACAACTTATACAACATTAGAAACAGTTACTTTGTATACAATGCCTATAGGTGGTAATTACACAAGTGGTGTACTATCTAATACTACTTCATATACTTATTATAGAATTAATATTTTAGCAGTACAAACTTTAGGCAATGCACCTTATGTTTCTGAATTTGAAATGACAGAATCTACAGGTACTGTATTTGGCGGTGCAGCAAGTGGACAATTTATTTATGCTAATGGTGGGAATTTAACAACAACTGCTACAACAGGTATTATTGTAGGTTCAACAACACCAACATTAGAGATGACTTTAGCAAGTCCTAATACCGCTACTTTTAATGGTAATGTTTTAGCTGTAACAAATACTACTAGTTATATATCTATTAGGCATTCAAGCACAGGTACTTTAAATTTAAATGGAACTTACGCTATGGATAATGGAGTTGTAACAAGAAATTTAATTATAGTAACTTCAACAGGAATTCTTAATATTGTTGGTGATATTTCTTCAACAGTTACAGCTGCTACAGCTAATACAAACACTATATTAATGAATACAGCAGGTACTATAAATATTACAGGAAATGTAACTGCTTCAACTAATTCATCTATATTATCTTGTCCTATTAGTGTAAGTGGTGGAACTTTAAATATTACAGGGAATGTAAGTGCTTCAACAACTCCTGCTGTTTATTTACCGGGAGCAGTTACTTATACTCAAACAGGAATTGTAACTGCTTCAACAGTTCAACCTGCAATTTATAATAATACTGCTGGTGCAACAATTTCTATAATAGGAACAATTAATGCAGGAACAGGATCGCCTGCTATTTATTCTGCTTTTGTTTCAACAAGTGGATATTCTTCTCTTACTTATGTAAAAGTAAGTGGAAACGTAATTAATTCAACTAATAATATGGCTATTGTAGCACCAAGAGTTACTATTGATACAAATACATCATCTTGGTTATTTCAAATTAGTACAGGTGGTAATAGAACTTTATATGCTCCAGGTGTAGCTTTAGGGAATCCTGCAATAGCAAACGTAAGATTTGGAACAACCTACGGAGCATCAAGTGAATTAACAGGGACATTAAGAGTTCCAACAGCTTCAAACGTATTAAGTGGGGTTTTAGTTGATAATACAACAGGGACATTATTAATGACTCCAGCACAATTTTGGAACTATCTAATTGCAAGTGGATTTACTGCCGATAGTATTGGCGACAGATTACAAAATGCTGCAACAGTAGCAACAGTAGGCGGACAAATAGCATCTTATAATATTTAAAAAATGATACAAAAAGCAAATATTCAAGGAATTATCGCTCTTTTAATTATAAGCGTAGGTTTATATATTTTGGGATGGAGCAATCCAACAAACGATGTTAAAATAGCAGTTGTCGGTTTAATGGGTAGTGTAATTGGTTACTATTTCGGTAGTACTAAAAAAACAAGTACCGATGCATAACCTTGAAAACTTTAAACTTTGGCTTTTAAATATAGCAGTTTTATATTTTTCTTTTACTGATGTCGAAGTTACTCTAAAAATTATATCTTTGCTCATAGCAATAGGTTATACTTTGCGAAGATGGTATCTAATGGAAATTAAAAACAAAAAAAAATGAAACTAACAATTAAAAGATTACACAAAACAGACAAATCAACTATCGGTGAATTGTCTATTGATGGAAAATTTGAATGCTATACATTAGAAGATGTTGAGCGTGATGTTAAAGTTTTTGGAAAAACTGCAATTCCAAAAGGTATTTATGAAGTAACAATGACAATGTCAAATCGCTTTAAAAAAATGATGCCTTTGCTTTTAAACGTTGAGGGATTTACCGGAGTGCGTATCCACAGCGGAAATAATGCAGAACAGACCGATGGCTGCATACTTTTAGGACAAACTCGCAGCATTGATTTAATTAGCGGATCACGTTT
>CAYRBL010000016.1:0-19821 GCA_964422385.1 uncultured Bacteroides sp. | reverse complement strand
TACACGGCTCTGAACACTCTTTCCCTACACGACGCTCTTCCGATCTTTTAGTTCCTAATGTTAATACATATTGTGAACTATCTGAACATACACATTCAGAAATAGTTGACCAAGCAGTAATGATAGCATTAGAAGGAATTGAATCAAAGAGATTACAAACATTTATACCAGCAATACAAAATACACAAGAATAGATGGAAGTTAAAAGAATAAAACCAGCATATTTTTCAGGAACATTTATTAATGATCCTAAAGTTCTTGGTTCTAAGGTTGATGAAATTATAGTTGCTTTAAACACTTTAATAGATCTACCAGTAGCAGAACCTAGTTGGTTATTAGCTGGTAATGAAGATATAGATCCAGACCCAAATGTTAATTTTTTTGGAACAATAAACTCATTAGTTATACCAATTAAAGTTGGTGGAAGTGAGTTTGGAAGATTAGATATAAACTATCAAGTTGTTGCACTTGGAAATGAGGCAGGATCAGGAAGTGGGTCAGGAGTTTCAAATTTTATAGGTCTTCTTGCTGGTTATGATTCTTCAGGAAATTATGCTAATATTATAGGTACTTATGCAGGATTTCTAAATGGAGGTACACAAGTTGATGCAATAGGTAATCAGGCAGCTTATCAAAATTCTGGATATGGTGTTGTTGCATTAGGTGAGTTGTCTGCTTCTTCAAATTCTGGAAGTTATAGTGTTGGAATAGGAACATATGCTGCAAGATTAAATACAGGTGCTCGGGTAAATGCAATAGGTAGTAATGCTGGACTTTCAAATTCAGGTAGTAGCTGTAACTTTATAGGTTATTTTTCTGGAAAACTTAATACAGGACAAAATGTAAATTCAATTGGTCTTCAGGCAGCACAAAGTAATACTGGATCAGATCTAAATGCTTTTGGTAATAATGCAGGCGTAACAAATTCAGGTAGTGATTGTAATTTAATAGGAAAAGATTCTGGAAATGGAAATTCTGGTAATTATGTTAATGCAATTGGAAGTGGTTCAGCAAATTCAAATTCAGCTGATCATGTTATTGCATTAGGAACAAGTGCAGGGGTAGAAAACAGTTTATCTAATTCTTTTATAGTTTCAAATACTGAAATGAGAAGTTTTACTGATAGAGCAGCAGCAGTAGCAGCTATAACTTTTTTGAATGGAGCTGTATCAGGTAATACTTATATGTACTACAACCAAACAACATTTGCAATAGAAGGAGTTAGATTATAAAATAAAATAGATATATAATGTCAAAGTTCATAAAAGGTCAAGAGGTAAAATTTATTAGAAATGCTGCTGTAAAATCAGATTCAACATTAGTAGTATCAGTTGTAGAAACACCTAAAAGTATAGAAAGTGAGTTAAAACAATCATACATTTTAGAACATGAAGTTGGTTGGTTACCTAATGAAATGAGAATTAAAACTTTTGAACTTGATGCAACTAAAAAATATCTATTTGTTTCAGAAGAAGAACTAACTGCTATTTAATTAAAATAAGTTAAATCAATAATATAAAAATAAAAAATGTCAATAAAAAGAATTAAACCAGCATATTTCTTAGGTACTCCAAACCTTACAGATCCTAAAGTATTAGGTTCTAAAGTGGATGAGATGATTGTTGCAATCAATGACCTTGAGCCAGTGTTAAATGAAAAAGTGTATGTATCAGAAATGTTCAATATGGGAGCATTCTATTTAACACCAACACTTGTTCCTACAGCAACTAAAATAATAAATGCAATTGAAGGAGGGTTTCCATCAGCATCTTTAAATGGTTATAAAGTTACTGGAATGGTTGAAATTGATGGTGTTACAGATATTCAAATATATTTAGGATCAGTTATTCTTGGACAAAATTGGTTTGGTATAACACCATTCAAAGTATCAGGATCTGTTTCTGCATATGATGATTATTTTGGTTTATATAAACAATCTAGTTTCTCTGATGGTGCTTATTTTACAGATGATAATGATACTTACGCATACAAAGTTGATGAATGTTCTATAGCATCTGATTATGTAAGTCCAACAGAAGTTGATTTGTACTTAATAATTACAGCAGCATCATTTGTTGGAAATATACAGGGCCTAGTTTCATTTGAATATGAATTCTTAGTTCCAGAAGAAACAACAGTTAACTTTATAATTTATTAATAATAATAAAAAACAATAAAATGAAATCACCATTAGAAGGTACATTAGAAAAAAGAACAGCTAAAGTTGCAAGACTAATGTCTGTAGAAGCAAAAGTAGTTTCAGTTAGAAGAGATGCAATTAATAAAAAAATTGCAGAATTTAAAGCTAAATCTGAACAAAGAAAAAAAGTTAAAGGGGAACTTAAAGAAGCAATTAAATAAGTAAATAAATAATAGTAGTAATAATAATAAAAAATTAAAAAATAATGAATACTCACAAGGTAACACAAATTTTTATAGGAGATGGTTTGGCAGCGTTGCCAACTGGAACAATTGATCCAGCATCAGTAACATCTCTAGGTTTCTATGGAGAAGACATGGTTGCTGTAAATGGTAGAACACCTCAAGATCCAGGTGCACAATCAGTATATTTCTTCAATAAACTAGCTAATGGTGATTTGAAAAAATCAATGGAAATCAATGCATTAAGTTTAACAGGTTTTAAAGGTGAGCACTATGCTGCAGCTTCAAGACACGTTTACTCAATTGGTTTTAGTAGAGCTACTGCAGCAGGTTCAATTGCTGTTAATAACAGTTCTCTTTACAACTTTACAATTAGATTTAAAAATGACAAGACTTTCTATTCAGAACGTCCAGAAGTTTTAAATGTAACTTTCACATCTAGTGCAACTGCATCTCAATCTAAAATTGCTGATCAAGTTGTAGGTGCAATCAATAACTCAGGTTATGGTTCAGGTCCAAACAAACAGATAAAAGCTGTTAAAGTTGGAGACGGTACTGGAGCTTATGGTTTAACTGGTGCAGCTAACTTTGGTGTTGAAATCTGGGGATTAGATATTCCTCAATTTACAAACACTACTTACAAACAAGGTATTGTTTATTTTTCTGTACAAGTTGATGATGCTACAGGCTTTGAATCTACAACTCCATGTGCTGAAATTAGTTCATTCTCTTATGGAACAGGAACTTATGCTCAAATCTTCAATCAAGAAAACTTTGATCTTCAATATGAAGGAGTTTTAAACCGTAGATTATGGCCAGTTCCAGTTCAAGCATATTTAGCTTCTAACACTTTCTTTAACTCATCTTCTGTTGTTAATGCAGCAATTGTTACTGGTGAAGATGTTGCTGTTTTTGCATCAGATATGACTGGAATTATCCATAATGGAGAAAAAGTTAGTATTGGTGGTGTTAACTATGAAGTCAAATATTTGTTGGCTGATGGTGTTACTGCAATATTAACAGTGCCTGCTACAGCTACAAATGCAGCAGCTTCAGTTTTAAAACGTATGCAATACAACGTTTTCAATATTCAATTTACAGATGTTGTTACATCTCCAGGTGCAGCAGTTGGACAATTTGCTAACAAAGTAATTTTAGTTGCAGTTCCAGCTATTAACGCAGGACAAGCATGGAATAATATATCAGCAGAAGCTTCTAGTTTCTTGAGTTTATTCAATGACTGGATTGCACCTCTTGCAATAGCTCCTGTTACTATTACTCCGTAATAATTAACAAAACACTGATCAGGAAGGGTCAGTTATAATATCGGCAACACCCTCTAGGCTTATAGTTTCCTTCCTTTCTTTTTCCTAGAGGGCTATGTTGCCCCTTTATTTAATAACAAACAAAAAATATAATATTATAATGAGTGTAGTTTTAAGTTTTGAATTGTGTGAAGGTAGTAGTTGCAATACATTAGAATTTAAAGAAACTACAGGAGCTTACTCAGGTACTAACCTAAATGGTTGGACAAGTGTAATTAACTATGCAACATCTGCAACTCTAGTAATAACAAATCCTGCTGGTCTAGTTTTACCAACAATAGACCTATTCTCACTATCACCTTCATTCCCTACTATAAATGAAAATGAAGGTTATCTTATTCCAATGACATCACTAGGCCTACCATCAACAGCAAGTATGACTGATGGTGTTTGGTCATTCCTATATACCGTTACAACAGATGATGAAGGAGTTGTAACTTATACACAAACTGTTACACAAGGGTTCTACTGCCAGGTTGAATGTTGTGTTAATTCTATGTTCAAAGATATTGACGTAGAATGTGATTGTAATAAAGATTTATTAGATAAATCATTAAAGGCTTATTTAATGCTAAAGGGTTTAGAGTACTCTTCTAATTGTGGAAACATATCAGAGTTTAATGCACAATTAGCAATACTTCAAAAGATGTGCAAAAATAGTAATTGCAGTAACTGTAAATAAAATTTAAGAAAATGAGTTGTTCAACAACAAATAGTACTGTGTTACCAATTGGTCCAACTGGTCCATCTGGAAATGCAAATATAGCAATATTAGATGAAGGTGTTTTAAAAACATCTGCTCCAACATCAATTAATTTTGTTGGTGACACAATCACTGCAACAAATGTTGGTAGTGCTGTAACTGTAACTGTAACATCTTCAGGTGCTACAAGTGGTATTGTATTAAACAATTCAGTTGTAGATTATCCAGATGGTGAAAATGTAAGTTTAGCTGCATGGACTCCATTTAATAATATGGAATTTACAACTACTGCAGGACAATTGCTTAATGGTGATTACATAGAAGCTAACTATAATTTAACTCAAGTTGCATTACCAATAAAAGGAATGTCAGGTGATGCTTATGTTAGAATTAAAATTAATGGTAATGTTTGCCATACAGTTAAGCCTAATTTTGCAATGTTATCAGGAACAAAATACATGAATTTATCTCTTAAAGCATCTAGAAAAAATGAATTTGATTTATTTTTAGAATTTTCATCAATATCAGGAAATCCAACTGGAGATTACGCAAGAGATCTTTGTAAGTTTTCAGAGAAAACATTTACAACATCTAGTTTAGATGGTCCAATAACAATAAGTATTGAAGGCTTTTATAAAGGTTTAGATTATATCACTTGCAATCAATCAGTTATAACATATTTTAAAAAGATTTAACATGCCAGAATTTAATAACTTATACGTATATAAAATAACAGAAGCTGGTGACAATCTGGTTTTAGATGTAATAGATAGATATTCAAATTACTACTTAGTAGTTGATCCAGCATGTCCAGAATGTACAACTACAGTTTCATTGCTTGATAATTTAACAATATCAACAACAGGAAGTCCTTGTGTTGGAGATGTATTTAATTTTAAATATGCAGGAGGAGTTGATTTAAATGGTTTTGATTTGCAAATATTTGGAACATCATTAACTGCTAGTCAAGCTTTAATCAATCTTAATATTGAATGCTTATACACTTCAGATGAAGTTTGGAGAGTATTAGTAACAACAGACAGTACAAGTGGAGTTAAATCTATTGATGGAAACTCTATTGTAAATGGAACAGTTAAAGATGATGCAATTGAAAAATATACAATAGCAGTAGACAAGTTTGCTAAAGCTACATCATTATCTGGAGGAATAATTTATAGATCTGACCCTTTTGGAGTAATAGAAGAATTTGATGTATCAGGTAATGCTAAAATATTAATTGGAAATGGAGAAAATGTTGGTTCTGTTTCAGTTACAGGTGATGTTCATATATCTGGAGCAGGTGTTACAACAATACAACCAGCTGTTATTACAACAGCAATGTTGAACTTTGTTCCAATGACTTATTATGAGGCTGAAATATCTTTAACTAGTGCTCAGATACTTGCATTAAATACAACTCCTATAGAAATAATAGGAACTCCAGGAGCTGGTAAATATATAGATTTAATTTCAGCAACATGGAATTATACATATAACACTGCTGTATATGCAACTAACACATCAATAAACTTAATAAATACAGGTGGAGCTTCAGCTATACTTGTAGATGATGGAGCACTTATATCATCTGTAAATAAAATTGGTAAATTTATTCCAAAAATTGCACCACCTGCAGCAACATCTTGGATGTCAATAAATTCAGGAATTAGTGTTACTGTTGATGGAGGTGATCCAACAGCTGGAGCAGGTACAATTAAAATTAGTATTGTTTATAGAATAGTAAATGCATAATGATTTTAAATCAAACAGATATTAATGTACGTTTACAATTAGCAGGTCAAGCTTATTCAGAAATGGGAAAGCAACTATCTGATGATTTTAGATATGGAAGAAACTGTTCCACTAAACATTTAAATAATCTAGCATTATTAAATGTTTATATAGAAATACTTGAACAATATCAAGTTGGAACAGATATTAAACAATGCTTTACAGAACAAGAAATACAAAAGGTTTGTGATAACATATCTATATTAACAGGTATTTGTTTCCAACCAATCAATTATACATACACACCAAACATATAAAACAATGTCAGAACAATTTGGTAATCAAACAAAATCATATTCTAACTTATTAGTTAGAGCTGCTTACAATAACTTCAAAGCATTTGCATATCAGCAAATAACTATTGACGGTTCAGTTCAAAAATTAAATGTACCTGATGGTGCTAAATATGCATTACTAACAGTTGAGTCAGATGTTGATGGAATAGTAGTTAGATACTTAGAAACATTATCAGAAACAGTTGCTGTAGGTTATGGAATTCCAGTTACTGCTGGATCAGCATTTGATGTAACAGATTTTGAAAATCTAGTTAACTTTCAAATAACTGAAGAGTCAGCTAATACAACATTATTAAATATTCAGTACTATAAATAGTTTAAATAAAAACTAATGTTAAGCACTATAAAGAAAAAGTTATTTTCAATTAATGCAGGGGCTTCAACTCCTGCATTGCCTTATAAAGTGTATTCTGCATTATTGACACAAAGTGGTGGAGATGATACCCAAACTATTAATTCAGGAGATTTGATTATTGGAGTTACATATAAAATAAATAGTGGTAATAATGATGGAGATTTTACAAATGTAGGCGCTCCTAATAATAACCCAGGAACTTATTTTGTTGCTACAGGTACAGTGCCAAATAGTTGGGGAATATATGGGGAATTAAAATACAACACAGGAGCTCCAGTAACAACAGTATTAGAGAACACTATTGGGAATATTTGGTTTACTTATGGTAATACTGGAGCTTATTTAGTTAATTCAGATGGGTTATTTATAGAAAACAAATCATTAGTAATAGTAGGTAATCCTACTTGGAATGGTGGTAACGGATTTATACAATCAGGATTTGATGGAACTAATACTTGTATCATTGCTACTAATCAAAATTTTTTATCAGGCCCAAGTGATTGTGAGCTTTTAGAAAAAACCCCAATAGAAATAAGAGTATATAATTAAGAAAAAATATCAACATGTTAAGTACAATAAAAAAGAAATTATTTTCAATCAATGCATTTGATAAATTTATAGGTACTGTAACATCAGTTGGCCTTAAGATGCCTAATGCATTCACTGTTGATAATTCACCAATAACAGAATCAGGTGATATAAATGTGACACTTGAAGGAACTGCATCTCAATATGTTAGAGGTGATGGTCAATTAGCACAATTGCCAACCATCTCAGGTGGTGGTGGAGGACAAGTTTATTATTTAAACGGAGGAACTTCACAAGGAACTATTGGAGGCTCAGAGTTTAAACAATTGAGTCCTGCTGCAACAATAGGCACAGAGGTAGATTTTACATCAACAACAGCAGACTTACAAGACTTTGTTAACTTTATTACTGATGCAGGAACACCTGACCAGGAAACAGTACCAGCAGGCTCTTGGATATTTCAATGTTACTTTTCAGCAACAGCACCAACAGCGCAAGTATATGCAACAGTTGAGGTTTGGGATGGAGCATCATTTAATGGATTAGGAGCATCATTAGCACAAACTTTATCAAGTGGAGCAACAACTGACTTATATACATTTACAGTTGCAATACCTGAGTATAACCCATTAGTACCTACTGATAGAATTGCAGTTAGATTCTATGCACTAAACTTATTAGGGGTAAACACAGTTACATTACACACACAAAATAGCTATTTAGGTTCAATTCAAACAACTTTCACAACAGGGTTGTCAGCATTAAACGGATTAACTAAGCCAGCTCAATACTTATCAGCAGGAACATCAGGAACAGATTTTGCAATAAGTTCAGCAGATGATACACATACATTTAACTTACCAACAGCAAGCGCAAGCAATAGAGGTGCTTTATCAAGTGCTGACTGGACAACATTTAACGGAAAGCAAAACGCATTAACAACAGGAAATTTAACTGATGGTGGAACAGATGGTATCACTATAACAGGTGGTACAGGAGCAGTAATTGGAACAGGAGCATCTATTTCTCAACAAAAAGCAGATGCAACTCATAATGGATATTTGAGTTCAACTGATTGGAATACTTTTAATAATAAAGGAAACGGAAGTGTTACTAGTGTAGGCGTATCAATGCCTTCTGCTTTTAGCGTTGCAAGTAGTCCGATAACAACAAGTGGCACAATAGCAATAACAGGCGCTGGAACTTCTTCGCAATATGTTAGAGGGGATGGACAATTAGCTACATTACCAAGTAGCACATCAGGCGGAAGTGCTGTTTCGTATTACTTAAATGGAGGTACTGCTGCAAGTGTTGCTACTTACTATCAGATGAGCAAAACTGCAATTGTTGGGATTGGAGTTGATTTCCTACGTGCTGGAAATGGTTTAATATCACAATGGCTTACAGATGTAGCAGACCCGAATAGATTACAAATACCAGCTGGAAATTGGAATTTTGAAATGTATATGAGTGCATCATCTGCTGGAGGTACACCCGCATTTTATGTTGAATTACTAAAATATAATGGTACAACTTTTACTTCAATTGCAAGTTCATCAGCAAATCCCGAAGCAATTACAAGTGGGACTATAATTGATTTATATTTAACATCATTAGCTATACCACAAACAACTTTATTAGCAACAGATAGATTAGCGGTTAGAGTTTACATAGTTAATAGTACAGGTGGCAGAACTATTACAATGCACACACAAGATTCACACCTTTGTGAGATTATTACAAATTTTGCTGGAGGTATTTCAGCATTAAACGGATTAACTACAAATACTCAATATCTTGCAACAGGAACAGCAGGAAGTGATTTTAATATTTCATCCACAACTGATACACATACTTTTAATATCCCTACTGCATCAGCAAGTAAGAGAGGAGCATTGTCAAGTGCTGATTGGAGTACATTCAATGATAAGCAAAATGCGTTAGGCTACACAGCTGAAGATGTTGCTAATAAATCTACAACTTTAAATGCAGACAGAACAAGTGATGTAAAATACCCAAGTGTAAAATCAGTTTATGATTGGGCAACAAGTTTATTTGTAAGACAGGCAAGGTCAGTAGCTACTACAAGTCCTTTAACTGGAGGTGGAACATTAAGTGCTGATTTAACATTAAGTATCCCAGCAGCAACAGCTTCAGTAAATGGTTATTTAACATCATCAAATTGGAGTACGTTTAATGGTAAACAAGACACAATATCATTAACTACAACAGGAACAAGTGGTGCAGCTACATTAGTAGGAAGCACATTAAATGTTCCACAATATGCAGGTGGATTAACCTATTTTACAGAAGCACAAAATAGTGCAGCACCAAATGCAACAGTAAAAGTAGATAGTATAACTGCCCTTTCAAGTACAACAAATGCTGATGTTGCAATAGTTCCAAAAGGAACAGGAGCATTTACATTAGCAGTTCCTGACAATTTAGTTGCAGGTGGTAATAAAAGAGGTGCAAATGCAGTAGATTTACAAACAAGTAGAACACAAGCTGTTCATGTTGCAAGTGCTGACTTTAGTAATTTAGTTGGAGGATACAATAACAAAGCAATTGGAACAGGCTCTTCTGTTTTTGGTGGATATAATAATAATGCTTCAGGAAGTTTTACATCTATAGTTGGAGGGTATGGAAATACAAATTCTGGAAATTATGGCATGATTGCTGGAGCTGAAAACAACAATAGTGGGTCATACGGAGCTTCTATACTTGGATGGGCAGGAACTAACTCAGGAAACGGAGCTCTTGTAACAGGCTATAGTAACGCAAATTCAGGAGCACATAGCTTAACAATTGGTTCAAGTAATAGCACTGGCTCAAATTATGGTATTACTGGTGGAAATGCAAATACAAATTCAAGTCCTACATCTTTAGTTTTTGGAGCTTCAAACTCTATTTTAGTTGGAGGAAATAATATCGCTCTTGGAGTAGGATGTACTAATATAAGTGGTTCTTTTGGAAGATTTATTTTTGGCTGGAGAAATACAGTTGTAGGAGATGCGCAAAATACAAGAATGATTCTTTCAAAGCGCACAACTGATGCAACATTAAGTGCATTAACTTGTGATGGTGCAGCTACATATTATGGAGTTACAGAGTTTAAATTACAAGACAATAGCTGTACAAGATTTAAGGGCACAATTGTAGGTAAAAAAACTGGAACAACAAATGTTGGAGTGTGGGATATTGATGGTGTAATTTCAAGAGTTAATAGTGTTGCAACAACAACAATAGTCGTATCAAATGTAAATGTAGTTACAAATGCAAATGCATGGGGAACTCCAACATTAACAGTTAATGCGTCATACGGAAACTTGAGTGTTAATGTTATTGGTTTAGCAGCAACAAATATTCAATGGGTTTGTCATTTAGAATGCACAGAAGTTGTTTATTAAAATAATTATTGATTAAAAATAAAAAAAAATGGCAAATTTTACATTAAAAAATGTTACACCAGTAGGAGTAGCACAAATACAAGAAAATGGAGATTTAATACAACCTTGTATGATTGAAACTTTAATTGAAGGTATTGTTTTACAGGATAAAACTATTACAGACATTGCAAGTTTTACAGTTCCAAATTCAGAAATGGCTGGGAAACCGCAACCAATAACAGCTGCTTGGGATTATATTAAAAATGTTTTAGCTCCTGAGTGGGTTGCTATAAATTATGCAAATATTTAATAAATAAAAAAATGGCAGGAACATATTATAACGCAATATTAAGAATAAACGCTCAAACAGGAACAAGTTACACACTTGCGATTGCAGACTTTAATGCTGACACTCTTGTAACAATGAGTAATGCAAGTGCTAATACTGTTACAGTGCCACCTGATGTTTTTCCTATTGGAGCACAATTATTAGTTTCTCAAATCAATACAGGTCAAACATCTTTTGTTGCAGGAACAGGAGTAACACTTAATGCTGTGGGTTTAAAAATTTCAGCACAATGGAGTGCAGCTACATTGATACAAACAGCATCTAATGTTTGGAATATTTACGGAACTTTAACAGCTTAATCTATGTTCTTATCAACACATGGTATAATAAGAAATAATACTGCAAGTAGTGCTTACACTGCTCGTACTACTGCATTTATAGCTGCAACAGGTATAAGTGATACAACTATTATCAATGCTTTAAATACAATGGATTTAAGTCTTATATCAGCAGGACTTGACACCAAAATGAAAGCGTTATACCCATTTGTAGGAGGTACAGCATCAACACATAAATATAATTTTATGGATGCGAGAGATTTAGATGCTGCATTTAGATTGACGTTTTTTGGAGGATGGACTCACGCAAGTACAGGAGCAACCCCAAATGGAACAAATGGATGGGCAGAAACATATTTAAATAATTCATTAGTTTTAAGTCAAAATTCTACACATTTATCTTTATATTCAAGAACTAATAATAATAACCAAATTGTAGATATTTCTAATTCAGGAAATGGTGCGGATGCCAACGCCTCTCCTATGATTCTAATGAATTTTAGCGGCACTACATATATAAAAGTCAATCAAAGCTTATATTCAACTGTTATTGATGGAAGCTCATTAGGAATGAGAATAGCATCAAGAATAGACTCAACAACCGAAAAACTATATAAAAACAATTCTTTAGTATTAACATCAGCAAAAATATCAACAATAGTTACAACTGGTACTATGACCATATCTAAATGGTCTTCAGGTTATTGGTCTAATAGAGAATATACTTTTATTTCAATAGGTGATGGACTATCAGATACAGAAGCATCAGCATTTTATTCAGCAATACAAACATTCCAAACATCATTAAGTAGACAAGTATAATGAAACTAACAGACATAACACAAGCAGAATGGACTACTTATGTAGGTCTATTAACTATTGAGCAAAAAGACTTAATAGTAGGTCAACAATATACTACGGATTCATTTTTTAATCCTCTGCAAGACTTAAATGATAATTGGATAATATCTGTTGAAGAAATGGAATATTGTACAAATACTGAGTACCTTTGGGTAAAAGAATTACCTTTAATTATTTATGAACCAATTCCAGCACCTCCATTAACATAAGTTTATGACACAAGAAACAGAAATACTATCAACAGTTATTGGCTCTTTATTTGGAGCAGCGTTGATTATAATAGGATATTTTTTAAAAGCAACAATGGACAGATTACAATCAGTTGAGAAACTATCTTTAGCAACTAAGAGTTCTCATGACTTACTAAAACTTGATCATAGCAACAAGCATGAATCAATGTCAGAGAAATTTGATGATTTAAAAGAAAGTATAGTAACTTTAACAAAAGAAATAAAAGAATTAACTTCTCAGATTAAGAGATAATATGAAACTAAGACTTAAAAGAGATTTACTAAACAACTCTTTCACACTTGGAGAGATGTTCATAGATGGAGTACACTTCTGTTACACAGTGGAAGATGTTGTAAGAAAACCTGATGAGCCTAAAGTTTTTGGTAAAACAGCAATTCCTTATGGTGAATATAAAGTTATAGTTAACATGAGCAATAGATTTAAAAAACTTATGCCTCTATTACTTGATGTTAAAGGTTTTGAAGGAGTTAGAGTACATTCTGGAAACACAGCATTAGATACAGAAGGATGCATAATAATTGGGACAACAAGAACTCCAAATGGTGTTGCATTAAGCAGGGAATGTTTTTCAAGATTTATGGATAAAATAAAAGGTAAGAAAGATATAACTTTAACAATAGAATAACATGAACTATATTAAGGAGTGGTTAATGACATTTTCAATGAGACCAAGTTTACTTAGTTCTAAAAAGCTAGAAAGGTTTGCTATGATGTCAATTGTGTTTGGCTCAATAATTGCGTGTGTTGTTTATGAAATTGCAAAAGACAAATTAACTGCTATGGAGGTAACAATATTAACAAGTCCATTATTAGTTGCGGCTGGATATAATTTGTCTCAAACAGAAAAATCTAAATTAACAATTAAAGAACTGGAGGAAAAAGAAAATGGTGAATCTTAAGGAATGGTTAATACTAACGTTAGCTTTAGTAATAATGGTGTTTATGCTAAAAGGTTGTTTTATGAAACCAATTGTACCAGAAGATCCAGCACCTGGAGTTGAATATGTGCATGACACTATATTTGCTAAAGATACTATTATAGAGTTTAAGAAGAAATACTATCCTAAATGGGATTCAGTTCTTAGGGTTGATACAGTATTTTCTTGTAATCAATTAAAGATGGATAGGTTATATAATGACACAACATCTGACAAAAACATAGAAATATTTAATAAATCTGAGGTGACAGGTATTCTTAAGTCATTAAAAGTTTCATATAAACTTAAAGTTCCTTTAATTATAAAAGATTCAGTTACAATAACTAATGTAGTGTACAGGCCTAGTAAGGTATCTATATATAGTGGGTTAGAGTTGTCAGGCAATAAAAGCAGCTTTAACCTATCCCCATTTGTGTCAGCAGGTATAAACAAGACAATCATATCAGTTAGATATGGTATCTTAGATAAGACCTTTGGCATAGGAGTTGGATATAAAATATTTAGCTCAAGTAAATAAGTGAATAAAAAGCTTGTTTATTTAAAATAAAATACGTATATTAAGGGTTGGTCTAAAGCTGACCCTTAAGTGCTTTCCTAAATCAAGTGTAAAAATGGCAACAACATTAAACAGTATTATCTATGATATCAATGAAATCGCAAGTTCTGGAGGTAATCCAAATGAATTTAAGATTCCACTTGAACAGATAAAGTACTGGGTACATCAAACTAGAGCAATGATGATATCTCAAGCTCTTGATAAAAGATATGAGATACAGGATAATTGGATACAACTTATAGGCTGTGTTGAACTTGAGCAAACTGATATATCAGATTGTTGTGTAGTTCCTTCTGGATGTTTTGGACTAAGATCTGTTAGGCAATTACCAACAACAATTGAGACTGATGAGAATAACTTAGTTTTAAGTGTAACAACAATAGATGACACACCTTTATCTGAGACAAATGTATTTAGATCAAGGTATTCTAATTATAATAAATACACAAAGAATAGAGCATCTTGGTTTATGAGAAACAATTATCTATATGTTATCAATAATGATTTATTATCATTAGTTAATGTATACGGTATATATGATGACCCATCAGAACTTGGAGCATTTAAAAACTGTGCTGATGATTCATGCTGGTCAGCTGACAGTCCATATCCAGTTAACTTAAAAATGGCAAGTGCAATAACTGATTATATTATAAAAACTAAAGTGGCTCCATTCATGACATTTGATATGAACAATGCAAATGATTCAAATGGTGCAACAAGCAGACAAAAGCTAGAGGATAAACAGGCTGAATAAAATATGGCTATACACAAAAAAAGAACTGAAGGAAAGGTTAAAGATGTTAATGGTGTTCAAGAGATATACAAATGGTATGTCATAGAGTGTTCTAAAACTAACGAACATCCTTTAGAGTATAAGGAATTTGCTAAGATAGTTAAAGCATGTAATAAGAAACTTGTTTCATTAGCTTTAGAAGAAGCTGAAACAATAGAACTTCCTTACAGGCTTGGAGAGATTAAAATACGCAAGTTTGAAAGATCTTTTGCACAAGATAAAAGTAGATGGCCTATTGATTATGACAAAACATTTAAGCTTGGGTTTACAGTTTATCATGACCAAGCTTTTGTTTATAAATGGTCTTGGGTTAAAAGATATGCAAGAGTTTCAAATCAATCATGCTATAAGTTTACAGCAATGAGAGATACCAAGAGACTTATTCCTGAAATATTAAAAACAAAAAAAATAGACTATTTTAATTAAATAAAAATGATAACAGGTTTTGTAAGTTTTAAAACTATATTAGAAAAATTATACCGTGATCTTGGTATTAATCATGAGATACCAGAGAATGATGTAATTGCATGGATTGCTGAAGCTTTATCTATGATTGGTGCTTATGCTCAATATGAAGAGATATCAGAATGCCTTACACTTGTTGGAGGCAAAGCCAAACTTCCTTGTGGTTTTGAAAAATTAGTTGACATTAATTACAAACAAAATCCTGTCTATTGGGCAACCAATACAAATGCAAATAATTACCAATGTCACAACTGCAGAATTCCAAACTGCACAACAGGTAATAATTGCAACTTTACATTCTATATAAATAACAGTTACATTATAACAAACATTAATGATTCATTCCCATCTAAAGAGGAGAACATATGTATTGTTTATTTAGGTATACCAACAGATGATGAAGGTCTACCTTTAATACCAGATGATGTATACTACCAAAAAGCTTTAACATCATATGTAATATCTATGCTTGATTATCAAGAATGGAGAAAAGGAAAAACACCTGACAAAGTATATCAAAAGTCTGAACAAGACTGGTTATTTTATGTTAACTCTGCAAGAGGAGCAGCTAACATGCCAAATGTAGCTCAATTAGAGAATCTTAAAAATGTTCTTAGAAGATTGTTACCAGTCACTAATGATTACTCTAGAGGGTTTAAAAACTTTAACAAGCAAGAAGGTTTAAGCAAGGGTTATTAATAGAATATAATATTTAATGGAAGACATTAAGAAGTTTAACAAGGGGATGTCTCAAGACATAAACCCTTTAGATCAACCAGATGGAACATACATATCAGCAGATAATCTAAGGATTATAAGTGATGTTAGTGGTTCATCATTATCTATAACCAACATACTTGGTAATACATTAAATGTATCCATACCTCCTACACCTACAATTCAAAAAGTAGTTATTATTGCAGTTGGCACAGCTAATTCTTTTGCAACAATAAATATTAATGGTCAAGTTGGAGCTCAATTTAATTGCGCTGGCAAAACATATCAAGACCTTTATAACTTTATAATATCTGATCCAGCATATACTCAATGTAATCAGAATGTTAATGCATCATCTCCATTATATAATATATATTACGGAACAAGCTCTTTGTTAATAGTTCCATTTATTGGCAATACAATAATAAACACTGTAGTTACAAATATAACTGTTCCTGCTTTAAAAATTGAGAATGATTTTGTTCCTGCTCAGTATGGTATAGAACCTACAGGTTTTACAACAATAAGAAATGATATTTATATCTTTACAACTAATGAAAAATCTAAAGACCCTTTAGTTGATTCTCCATCAGGAGGTTATGGACAGATATGGAAATATACTTATGACAAAGTTAATTTTATAGGTTCTCTTGAATTAAAATATAATAACAAAGTTAACTTCTCTACATATTGGAATATATCTCCTTCTGCTACATTAGGTAGATATGAAAACAATTCTATACAAAGAATATACTGGACAGACTTTTATAATAAGTTAAGAAGCTTAAATGTTTCTGATGAACAATCAATGGCTTTAGATTTGTCTCAACTTGATGTAGTTCCTTCAGTTGATTTTGATATTCCAATATTACAATCTATACATAGTAGCGGTGGTTCTAATGGAACAAAAGTTGGTGTATACCAGTTAGCTTATAGATATAAAAAAACTACAGGAGCTATTACAAATTATTCAGAGCTAAGTAATATAGTTACATCTGTTGTTGGAAATGAAATTGCAGCTAATGATATTACATCTGCAAATGGTTGGAGTAGCTATATTGGCGCAGATAAAGGCACTTATTCAAACAAAATTATTGAGTGGAAAATCAATAATATAGATAAAGATTTTGATTTTATAGAAGTAGTTGTTTTATTTAGAAATACTAAAGATGGTGTTCCTGACATAGGAATGTTGAATGATATTCAGATTAATGACAGAGACTCAATTAACATATCTTTTGATGGAACAGAAATAATGTTACCAGTTACACTTACAGAGTTTATTGCATTAACAAATGCTTTTACACACTGTAAGACAATTGGAACAAAAGACAATAGATTATTTGCTGGAAACATTAAAAATAAAAAAGGAGAAATAAATTGGGATGCAAGAGCATTTAGGGCTCACACTCCAGGCAATGGACCAGGTAGAATATTGTTAACTAATAATGGAGTTGCTGAAACTTTTAATAGTGTTTCAGAAGCAGCTGCATTACCAGAAAAAAGTGATTGCATAAATAACTATGCAAACTCTTTGTTGTCATGTATATACAAACCAGACAATACAACATCACTTCCAATACTTGGTGGATCTGGAGTTAATGTTTCATATGAATTCTATACAACTGCAATATCATGTGACTTAAGTCTTGATGGAACAATGAATGGATTTAAAGTTGGAGCACTAACTGGGGCTGCAACAACTGGACCTTCAAGGAGAACTATAAATGCATCTGTTCCAAATTATTTAGAATTAGATGTATATGGAGTTTCAAATACAAACCAAGCAACTCCACAATTTTATCCAACATACACACCAAGTGAAAGAGTTAGAGATGGATTTAAGTATCCACAAATAAATGGACTTTTATGTGGATATCAAAGAACTGAAATATACAGATTTGGAATTCAGTTTTTTGACAAAAGCAAGAACCCAATGTTTGTTAAGTGGATTGGTGATATTAGAATGCCAGACTTTCAAGATTATAATAATAACTCTTATTATGAAAATGGAGATCCAACAGGTATAAGTAACTTTAGAACAGTTTTTACTGCACTAAGAAATGGATACCTGCAAGCATTTGTTCAATCTTTAGGAATTAAATTTACTATTAATAACCTTGATACAATAAAAGATCAGATTAGTGGATATTCAATAGTTAGAGTTAAAAGAACTGAAAATGATAAACATGTTGTTTCTCAAGGATATATGACATCTTTAATTCAGGATACTGAAGATCCTTCAACAGGTTATTTTAGTGAGCAAGGTGAAATGACACATTCTCCATCTGGTCAAGGATCTTCATCTTATCTTGGTTTTTTTGTAACTCCAAATATATGTGATTCATCTTTAACTCAGCCATCATCTGGAATGAGAATTAAAAAGAAACAAGAGATGAGTGGAGCAATAGATAGTGGTGCAACTTCTGGCTATAGTTTTTTTAAATATCTTAGTTCTAACACTTCTGCTTCTGGTTACAATACATCAGTAAAAATAAATGTTGCAGCAAGTGTTGGATATTCTGGTACATATAATGACTCTTGGGCTTCTCTTGGAGGTTTACCTGTTTGTAATTATACAATTCCAATACATTGGTCGTATCTTGGAACAGCTCATGTTGAAAATCAAGGTCTTGGAAATCAAGCATATTATTTAAGAGGAGATACTCCATTGTTTACATCTAGCGCTTCAAGTAAAAGGTTTATATATAATGTAGAAAAAGAAGTTCTTAATCTTGACTCTATATATGAAGGAAATACATTTAACTCAAGATCTACAAGTGATTATATATCATGTAGTCATTACAGACCAGTTAGAAATGGTTCATTAATAACAACTGACACATTTCAGTTATATGGTGGAGATACATTTGTAAATATGTATGACTCATTTAGAATTGCAAAAAACTGGAATGCAGATTTTACACATTCAGGTGGTTTTGATAAAAAAGCGTACTTATTTTACACTCCAATTGAATCACCTGTAAATACAGATCTGAGACATGGAAGTTATGCTGTAAAAGACTTAAGAGATGACACTGGAATTGGTTTTACTGGTAATCCAGAAACATATAATTACAACACAGCATATTCATCAAATAATAGTATTAGAACATATTTTCCTAAACCAAATCCATTTATATTAAGTGATGAGTTTGATAACAGGATATATGCATCAGAAATTAAAATTAATGGCGAGCTATCTGATTCATGGGGTGAGTTTAAAGTTAATAACTATTGGGATGTAGAAGGTAGTTATGGACCAATAAATGCAATGACTAATTTAAATGACAAAATGTTCTTTTGGCAAAACAGAGCATTTGGTATTATGTCTATAAACCCTAGAGCTCTTGTTAAAGATATTACAAATGGAACTGACTTACAATTAGGTACAGGACTTGTATTACAAAGACATGATTATGTAACGACTGAAGTTGGACTGCAACATCAATATGGAATGACTAAATCAAATAGTAAGTTATTCTGGATGGATGTTAACCTTAAAAAGATGTTTACATTTGGAGGTGATGGAGGTTTAACTCAAGAATCTGATGTTAAAGGTTTATTTTCATTCTTTTCATCTAACTTAGTTAATAATATATTAAAGGTTGATAAACCTGTATATGAAGATCCTACATTAGGACTTAATGGAGTTAGAGCTGTATTTGATTTTAAATACAATCAAGCTATATTTACATTCTCAGATAGTAAACAAACTAAAGGTTTATATCCTATAAATAAAAAGTTTACATTAATATTAGATGAGAATATAAATGCATTTACATCATTCACTGATTATACACCTAAAATGTATATATCAGATGGGTATAGAATAATGTC
>CAYRBL010000015.1:0-20030 GCA_964422385.1 uncultured Bacteroides sp. | reverse complement strand
TAATTGAATTAAGTAATTCTCAGGTTGGAATATTATATCAACTTATGAGTAATGGTTTACCAGTTGGATCTCCAGTTTTAGGTACAGGTTCAGCAATTCAATGGACAGGATTATCAGCTGGAGCATATACGGTAAAAGCTCATCGTAGAGCAACATATATGTATCTAGATATGAATGGAACTGGAAATATTGTTTCTAATGTTGTTGTTTATAATGTAAGTGGCGGAGGAAATTATTGTACAGGTCAATCAGGTTTATCAGTTAATCTTTCAAATTCTCAAACTGGCGTAACTTATCAATTAATAAAGAATGGTACAAATTTTGGAACTCCATTAACCGGTAGCACAGGATTAGCTTTACATTGGACAAATCTTACAACAGGTACTTATACAGTTCAAGCTTTATATGGTGGACCTGCAGATATGATGGCAGGTACCGTTAATATCATGGAATATCCAATACCATCTATTCCAACAATTACTGTTACACCAAACTGTAATGGAACTTCAACCTTAACAGCGTCTAACTTTACTGGAACTTTAAATTGGAATACTTTAGAAAATACTACATCAATTTTAGTTTCTACCTCAGGAACATATACCGTTAGTCAAACTATTGATGGATGTACAAGTCCAAATACAAGTGCAATAGCAAATCCAATTAATACACCAACTACACCAGTAGTAACAGTTGTAGACAATTGTGGTAATTCAGTATTATCTACAAATTCAACAGGATCATTATTATGGAATACTGGAGCAACTACTTCTTCAATTACTGAAACAATTGCTGGTACATATAGTGTAACAACTACCATCTACGGATGTACAAGTTTAGCTGGTTCAGGAATAGCAACACCAAAAATTATTCCAACAGCCCCAGTTGTTGACATTTCAAATAATTGTGGTAATACAGTATTATCTACAAATGCAATAGGAACTTTATTATGGAGTAATGCAGCCACAACAGCATCAATCACTGTAACAAATTATGCAACATATACAGTAACCACTACAACAGCAAACGGATGTACAAGTCCAGCAGGAAGTGGCGTATCTTCACCTTTAGTGATACCAGCTGCACCTATAGTTTCTGTTTTAAACAATTGTAACAACACATCAACATTATCTACTACTGCACTAGGTACATTATTATGGAGTACAAGTCAAACTACATCTTCTATTATTGTAACTACAGCTGGATCATATACTGTTACTCAAACCGCAACTAATGGATGTGTAAGTTTAGCAGGTAGTGGAACAGCTGCACCAAAAACAACACCATCAGCTCCTGTAGTTAGTGTAGTTGATAATTGTGGTAATTCTGTATTGTCTACAAGTGGAACAAGTTTGTTATGGAGTACTGGCGCAACAACAGTATCTATAACTGTATCAAATGCGAATACCTATACTGTTACACAAACAATAAACGGATGTACAAGCTTAGCTGGAAGTGGAGTTGCTACACCAAAAATTGTACCACCTACACCAGTAGTTAATGTAGTTAATAATTGTGCAAATACAGATTTGTTTACAACTGCAACAGGATCATTATTGTGGAGTAATGGCGCAATAACTTCTTCAATTAATGTGACAAATACAGCAAATTATACTGTGACAACAACAGCTATAAATGGATGTATAAGTTTACCAGGAAGTGGATATGCAGCACCAAAAACAATTCCAACAGCACCAATAGTAAGTGTTGCTAATAATTGTGCAAGTACAGTTTTAACTACAACAGGAACTGGCTTATTATGGAGTACTGGAGAAACTACTACATCAATAACTGTAACAAATAACGCTACATATACTGTTACTAATACAGTTAATGGATGTACAAGTCCTGCAGGTAGTGGAGTTTCTGCTCCAAAACCGATACCTGTTGCACCTACAGTAAGTGTAAACGATACTTGTGGAAAAACAATATTGACAGCTTCTAATTATACTGGTACTTTATTATGGAATACTGGTGCATCAACTGTATCAATTACAGTTTTTGCAACGAATAACTATTCTGTTACAGCTACCCTTAATGGATGTACTGGTTTAGCTACTATATCACCTGCTGCTCCTAAGGCTGTTCCATCTACACCTGTAGTAACAGCTGTAAATAATTGTGGATACACAACATTTTCAACTACAGCACCTGGACCTGGCTTTATTTGGGCAACAATTGGAGCAAATACATCTTCAATCAATGAATATGCTAATAATAAAAAAGATTCTGTAAAACAGATTAATTCTGTCGGTTGTATGAGTACTAACTGGGGAATAAGTCCTTTTTCTGCTCCAAAAGTAATACCTGCAGTTCCTACTGTGACAGTTTTAGATAACTGTGATAATACATCAACATTAACTGCAAGTAATTATACAGGAACTTTGTTATGGAGTACTGGTGCAACAATATCTTCTATAACTGCATCATCTTCCGGGATATATACTGTTGATGCAACTTTAAATGGATGTACAAGTCAATTAGGAAGTGGTATTGCATCTCCTAAATCAACTCCTTCAACACCTGTAGTTACTGTACAAAATAACCAAAATAATTCAGTTTTAGCAACATCAGCATTAGGCACCTTGTTATGGAATACGGGAGCTAATACCTCTTCAATTACAGTTCTAAATGCAGGTACGTATTCTGTTACAACTACTGTTGATGGATGTACTAGTTTACCAGGTTTTACATACGCATTACCAATTACTGGTCCACCACAAGCTACAATAATGATAACAAATGATACTTTGTTAAATTCAAAAGCTTATCAATTTGAAGTATGGATTAAAGCCAAGCCAGCAAATGGAAACTTTTCATTTAATTTAAAAGGTTTCCAAGGAGGATTTAGTCAAGCTTATGCAAACATTAAAGGTGCTGGTAATTTAACTGTTGCTCTTGATACTTTTAAAACTCAGTTCCTTGTAGGTACTGATACTTCTCAAGTACCTTATGCTACATTATTTAGACCTAGTAATACTAATCCAGGGTATATTCAAATTAATCCAAGAGCTTTAAAATCTAATGGTATAACAATTGACACCAATTGGAGAAAGGCTACAACGGTTATTGTTTCTAATTCCGTTGATTTTATACAAGGCACACCTAATATTAATATTAGTACCAATGCAACATATCCTACTATTATTATGGCGAATTACCCAAATCCAAGTCCTTCAAATGGGACAATATTTAGAGATTCAATAATAAATACTGTTAATCCAATTTTGAATGGTACTTTAATTGCTTATAATGTTACTAATATCGCTAGTGTAATTAATTTAAGTAATTCTCAAGCTGGAATTTTATACCAATTAATGACTAATGGTTTGCCAATTGGGTCTCCTGTTTTAGGTACAGGTTCAGCATTACAATGGACAGGTTTACCAGCAGGTGCATATACAGTTAAAGCCCATCGTAGAGCAACGTATATGTATCTTGATATGATTGGGACTGGAAACGTAGTTTCAAATGTTGTTGTATATAATGTAAGTGGCGGAGGAAATTATTGTACAGGTCAATCAGGTTTATCAGTTAATCTTTCAAATTCTCAAACTGGCGTAACTTATCAATTAATAAAGAATGGTACAAATTTTGGAACTCCATTAACCGGTAGCACAGGATTAGCTTTACATTGGACAAATCTTACAACAGGTACTTATACAGTTCAAGCTTTATATGGTGGACCTGCAGATATGATGGCAGGTACCGTTAATATCATGGAATATCCAATACCATCTATTCCAACAATTACTGTTACACCAAACTGTAATGGAACTTCAACCTTAACAGCGTCTAACTTTACTGGAACTTTAAATTGGAATACTTTAGAAAATACTACATCAATTTTAGTTTCTACCTCAGGAACATATACCGTTAGTCAAACTATTGATGGATGTACAAGTCCAAATACAAGTGCAATAGCAAATCCAATTAATACACCAACTACACCAGTAGTAACAGTTGTAGACAATTGTGGTAATTCAGTATTATCTACAAATTCAACAGGATCATTATTATGGAATACTGGAGCAACTACTTCTTCAATTACTGAAACAATTGCTGGTACATATAGTGTAACAACTACCATCTACGGATGTACAAGTTTAGCTGGTTCAGGAATAGCAACACCAAAAATTATTCCAACAGCCCCAGTTGTTGACATTTCAAATAATTGTGGTAATACAGTATTATCTACAAATGCAATAGGAACTTTATTATGGAGTAATGCAGCCACAACAGCATCAATCACTGTAACAAATTATGCAACATATACAGTAACCACTACAACAGCAAACGGATGTACAAGTCCAGCAGGAAGTGGCGTATCTTCACCTTTAGTGATACCAGCTGCACCTATAGTTTCTGTTTTAAACAATTGTAACAACACATCAACATTATCTACTACTGCACTAGGTACATTATTATGGAGTACAAGTCAAACTACATCTTCTATTATTGTAACTACAGCTGGATCATATACTGTTACTCAAACCGCAACTAATGGATGTGTAAGTTTAGCAGGTAGTGGAACAGCTGCACCAAAAACAACACCATCAGCTCCTGTAGTTAGTGTAGTTGATAATTGTGGTAATTCTGTATTGTCTACAAGTGGAACAAGTTTGTTATGGAGTACTGGCGCAACAACAGTATCTATAACTGTATCAAATGCGAATACCTATACTGTTACACAAACAATAAACGGATGTACAAGCTTAGCTGGAAGTGGAGTTGCTACACCAAAAATTGTACCACCTACACCAGTAGTTAATGTAGTTAATAATTGTGCAAATACAGATTTGTTTACAACTGCAACAGGATCATTATTGTGGAGTAATGGCGCAATAACTTCTTCAATTAATGTGACAAATACAGCAAATTATACTGTGACAACAACAGCTATAAATGGATGTATAAGTTTACCAGGAAGTGGATATGCAGCACCAAAAACAATTCCAACAGCACCAATAGTAAGTGTTGCTAATAATTGTGCAAGTACAGTTTTAACTACAACAGGAACTGGCTTATTATGGAGTACTGGAGAAACTACTACATCAATAACTGTAACAAATAACGCTACATATACTGTTACTAATACAGTTAATGGATGTACAAGTCCTGCAGGTAGTGGAGTTTCTGCTCCAAAACCGATACCTGTTGCACCTACAGTAAGTGTAAACGATACTTGTGGAAAAACAATATTGACAGCTTCTAATTATACTGGTACTTTATTATGGAATACTGGTGCATCAACTGTATCAATTACAGTTTTTGCAACGAATAACTATTCTGTTACAGCTACCCTTAATGGATGTACTGGTTTAGCTACTATATCACCTGCTGCTCCTAAGGCTGTTCCATCTACACCTGTAGTAACAGCTGTAAATAATTGTGGATACACAACATTTTCAACTACAGCACCTGGACCTGGCTTTATTTGGGCAACAATTGGAGCAAATACATCTTCAATCAATGAATATGCTAATAATAAAAAAGATTCTGTAAAACAGATTAATTCTGTCGGTTGTATGAGTACTAACTGGGGAATAAGTCCTTTTTCTGCTCCAAAAGTTATACCTATTGCACCAACAACCTCAGTAGTTGATAATTGTAACAATACTTCTACATTAACTGCAAGTAATTATACAGGTACTTTGTTATGGAGTAACTCTGCAATAACTTCAACAACAACTGTTGGAAGTGCAGGTACATATACAATTACACAAACAACAGCGAATGGTTGTACAAGTCCTGCAGGTAGTGTTATTGCAAATCCAAGATACACTCCTTCTACACCAATTATAACAGTAGTAAATAACTGTGGCAATAGTGATTTATTTATTTCAAATCCTGATGCAAATGGAGCTACTTATCATTGGAATACAAATGCTACTACTGCTTCAATTAATGTTATTAATTATACTCAATATTCTTTAACTCAAACATACAATGGTTGTACAAGTTTAATAGGTTATGCTAATTCAAATCCTAGAGTAATTCCAGCTGCACCTATAGTTACTGTAAGCAATATTTGTATGTCATCTAATCTTACAGTTACTAATCCAGTTACCGGTGCTACTTTTACTTGGAATGATGGTGGAACAGATAACCCACATAATGTTTCTACAAATAATGTTGTTAAAGTATCTCAAACTTCAACTGAAGGTTGTACTAGTCCATTAAGTAATAATGTTTATCCTAAACCTGTAATTTTTAATAATAGAACAATTGCTATTTCAACAAATATTAGTCCTAATATTAGTGCTGGAACAAACATAAGTTTCTTATCAACTACTACTGCTTCTGTAGCATATCATCCAATTGATAAAAATACAATAATGTGGTATAAAAACGGTACTTATATTAAAACAGCTTCTTCTTACAGTTATAATGGATTTGTTGATCTTGATGGTGTAGTAGCTCAATTACCTGCAGGTAATGGTAATTTATCTGATACAACTCAGTGTTTCTCTGGAGCAACTTCAAATAATATTGTTGTTAGTGTACAAAATTATGATAGCATAGTTTGGACAGGAGCAATTAGTTCAAATTGGCATACTGCTGGAAACTGGAATTTAAATTATATTCCAACAGCATTAAACGACGTTAAAATACCAGCTGTACCTTCTGGAGGAAGATTCCCAACTATAACCTCTCCTTGTACTATTCACAATATTACTATTTATCAAAATACATCTGGGGTTTCTTCAACATTAATTGATAATGGAAATGAATTAATAATTAATGGCTCTGTAAATGTACAGTGTTATTTACCTGCACCTCTAATTCATTATATCTCTTCACCTGTAGCGGATGCTCTTACTTTTGCTTTGTCTAATAATAATCCTGATAATGCTGGTACTGTTACTTATCTAAAGGAATATAATGCTTATAATGCTCAAACAACCGCTGTTCCTGTTGATGTAGCTCAAACAATGATTCCAGGGAAAGGTTATTTTGTAAACACTAATAAGAGTCATATTATTCAAATGAGAGGAACTGAATTAAATAGTACTTCGTTAGCTTTACCATTAGTTTATTCTGTTTTAAATCCAGATAAATATAATTTAGTTGGTAATCCTTATCCTGCTGCATTAAATATTTATAATTTTGCTAATACTGCTTCACCAAGTCAGTGGACAAAAAATAATATCGCTTCAACTATTTGGATATGGAATGGAAGTCAGTATATAACATACAATGGATTTAATAATACAGGTACTGGTGTTATAGGACAAAATACAAGTCCTAGATACGCTAAAATACCAGTTTTCCAAGCTTTCATGGTTAAAGCTCAAGGAACTAATCCAAGTATGACAATTCCTTCATCTGCTAAAACTACAAGTAGTCAATTCTACAAAACTTCAGCTCCTGCTAATATGTTAAGATTAACTATTGATGGAAATAATTTTGAAGATGAAGTTTTAATTGCATTTGATGCTAACATAACTAAAGCTAATGAAGACCTATATAATAGTGAAAAATTATATGGTATTAATGAAGCTCCACAATTGTATACTATTACTCCAGATAACAATTTAACTATAAATACTCAATCTAAATTAGATGGTAATGTAGTTATACCAATGGGATTAGAAGTTGGTGTTGATGGTGAATATACAATTTTAGCTAGTGAATTAAATTCATTTGTTTCTGGTACAACTATTTTATTAGAAGACTTAAAAATGAATGTATTTACTGATTTAACACAAAATCCTTCATATACTTTCAAAGCTAGTTCTGGTGATGTTCCTAATCGATTTAAAGTTCATTTTGGAGCACCTAATGGAGTTGGTTCTAATAATAATGGTTCAGTTAATATCTATTCTAATAATAGTAATATCTATATTTCTAATACAGGAAACGAAAAAGTAAAAGAAATTATAGTTTATGATATATTAGGAAAAGAATTAGTACGTAAAGTTTCTGAAATTAATACATTAAATAAGATTACAATTTCTGAAGCTACCGCTTATTACTTAGTTAAAGTAACTACTGATAAAAAAGTGTATACTCAAAAAGTATTCATTAAATAATTCATTAATTTAATTTAATTTAAAAAACCTTCTGGACAATATGTTCAGAAGGTTTTTTTATTTTTACTCAAAGAAGATATAAAAATAAATTTATCTTTTATTTAATTTAAATAAAAGTTTATTTTTACTTAATTTATTTGTAATTTTGCAAAAAAAAAAAGGAAATGATAAAGTCATGTTTTTTTATCAATAAAAAATCTATTCTAATCTTTGTTAAAGTTGCATTATTTAAGCAAATCTAAACTTATAGTATGATTATTTCAATCATACTAACTTCACTTAAATTTTAAATTAATCAAGAAATATATTTTAATAACTGGTAAATTATGCCGGTTATAACCTTTTAATCATTTAACTAATGAAAAAAGTTATTTTTAATTTTTATCATTCCATTATAAAATGGAATAGATACTGTCATTTTATTTTATTAATTTTAGTTTTGAATAGTATTAACAGCTACTCTCAGTCAAACCCTATACCATTTAATCTTTCAGATAGTAATTATACATTTACAAATTGGCCAGCATCATCAGCAGCAGGTACATACCCTGCAAATATGAAATTTCAAACAATATCAACTCCAGCATGTCCAGATTTAAGTGTTGAACCAAATGGAGATTATTCTTTAGCATATAATCTTACTGCAACTTATTCACGTATAAGTGGACTAGATGCAAATGGTTTCTCGTTTTTAAATATCGGATCAAACCCATATTTAGGTGTAGCAGTTTTAGCTTTAAAAACAACAGGTAGAACTAATATTCAAGTTATTTGGACAGGTGGAACAACCACTTCCGCAAGTGGAGTAAGTGTTTATGCTATTAGACTTCAATATAGAATAGCTATAACTGGAATATGGACAGATGTGATAGGTCCAGTTGAATATATGCAGAATACAACAGGACATTCTCAAGTATTTGGACCAACAACCTTACCATCTATATGTGATAATAATGCAGTTGTGCAATTAAGATGGAAGTATTATTGTATTACAGCTGCTGGAACAAAACCTAAGTTAAGAGTTGATGAAATTTCTGTTACAAGTAGTAATATGACAGCTGCTCCAACTGTACAAGCATCAAATGTAACTTTTACAAATGTTAGTACAACTTCTTTTAAAATTAATTGGACTAATGGTAATGGAGCAAATAGAATACTATTAATTAAAAAAGATAGTGTTGTTAATTCAAATCCTGTTAATAATAATTGTTATATTGCAAATCCAATCTTTGGTAGTGGGACTCCATTAGGAAGTGGTAATTATTGTGTATTAAGTGATGCAACTAATACAACTACTGTAACAGGTTTAACTGCCAATACTATTTATCATATTGCAGTTTATGAGTATAATGGTAGTTGTCCTGGAAGCCTTATTAGTTATCTTGTAAGTTCTCCAGCAATTTCGAGCCAGTTAACAAGTGCTGTTCCTTCTCCAACAATATCTACTAGTTTAACATCTTTACCTGATTTTGGTTCTATACCTATTTCTAATTTAGGAAATATTCAATCTTTTACAGCCTCTGGTTCGATTTTAACTAATAATATTACAATTACTCCGCCTTCTGGTTTTGAATTATCTCTTTCAAATTCTCCATTTGCTTCAACAAATCCTATTACTTTAACTAAAGATGTAAATGGAACGATAAATACAACTTCTATTTATGTTAGATTTTCTCCAACTTTAGTAAAAGGGTATGCTGATACTGTTAAATTGATTTCTTCAGGAGCAATTTCTAAATATGTTTTAGTAACGGGTAAAGGTGTTAAAACTGCTCCTTCTAATCATATAACTTTACTCACTTCAACATTAATTAATCCTTTTAGTAATACAATTATGCTAAATTGGAATGATGCTACTGGTACTAATTTACCCGATGCTTATCTTATAAAAGGAAGCAATGTAAGTTATGCTGCTATTTCTAATCCTATCGATGGAGTATTACCTTCTGTAGATTTGTTTACAAAGAAAGTAAATCAAGGGATAAAAACAGTTACGTTTACAGGTTTAAATTCTAGTACTTTTTATTATTATAAGATCTTTCCTTATACAAATACTGGGACTGATGTTAAGTTTAAAATAGATGGAGTTGTTCCTACTATATCTTTAAATACTATTGCAAATGGATCAATGATTGATCCTTTAAGTTGTATGGAAGCAATACAAAATAATTCTGGTACTAATATTTGGGTAAAAGGATATATTGTTGGTTCAATATATTCAGCAACTTCTGTTGAACGTGATAGTGCTTATCCTTATCATTATGATACTAATCTGGCTTTGGCAGATTCAACTAATGAAATTGATGTAAATAAAATGTTTTTTGTAAAACTTCCCAATACTTCTATACGCCAATATTTGAATTTATTAAATAATCATGGGAATTATCATAAAAAAGTAATAGTTCAAGGTGATCTTATGATTTATTACACACCTCATGAAGGCATGCAAAATACAACAGATTTTAAATGGTTTGATTCTCCAATGTCTAATAAAACAGGAAGTTGGAATAATGCTTATACATGGACTACTGGTATCCCTGGGATAAATGATGACGTTAATATTTCTTCTAATGTATTTGTTGATGCAGTTTCAACTTGTAATAAAGTCACTATTTTGCCCACAGGTAGATTGACTATTGGCTTAGCAAATACACTTTCGATAGTAGATAGTATGAATATTGAGGATGGTGGTTCATTTATTGATTACAATAATCAAAATATAAAAGCAAATGTTAAAAGAAATTTCAAGCACGCAGATTGGTTAAACGGTTCTGATGGTTGGCATTCTGTTTCTTCTCCAGTAATTAATCAAACTATAAATGGTAATTGGCTTTTAGGAGATCATGATTTTTATTCTTGGGATGAGATTACTAATGTTTGGTTAAATCAAAATGTGCCCTCAAATAATATTACTTCTTTTTTATCTGGTACAGGTTATTTTGCGGCTTATGCATCGGATACAAATAAGCAATTTAGAGGGATATTAAATAAAGATGACGTTTTAGTAAATCTAAGCTATACTTCTAATGGGAGTAAAGGTTATAATTTATTAGGCAATCCTTATCCTTCTGCAATAAGGTGGAATAATGATGGTAGTAATAATTGGAATCTTACTAATGTTGAAACTATAGCAAAGATTTGGTGCGAATGTAATCAAACGTATTCTCAGGTTTTTAATAATGATATTATTCCTTCAAACCAAGGCTTTTTTGTGAAAGCTATTTCTCAAGTTAATGGTTTTGTAATACCAAAAGCATCAAGATTGCATGATAATCATATTTATTATAAAAGTAAAAGTTTAGAAGATATACTTGTGTTTAATGTTACAAATTATCAAAATGAATGCAAAGTTTCAAATTATATTTTATTTAATCCTTCTGCAACTTTTGGGTATGATTTGCTTTATGAAAGTACAGAATTACAAGGTAGTTCTATAGCTCCAAGGCTTTACTCTAAGCTATCAACAGGTGAAAAACTATCAGTTAATGCGCTTCCAATTATCACAAGTAATAAGGTTGTTGATTTTGGTTTTGTGGCAGGAGTTAATGGTATTTACACTATAAAACTTGATAATAATAATGTAAGTAATTTTGTTTCTATTATTTTAAAAGATCTAAAAACGGATTCAATACAAGATTTATTAATCAAACCTAACTTTATTTTTTATGCAAATATTACAGATAATTCTGATAGGTTTAAATTGTTTCTTAATGTAACTTCAACTGTAGGCATAGATTATTTTAATAAAGGAGAAGTAAAGGTATTAATAAACGATAAAATTATTACTGTAAATAGCACTGAAAAAATTAAAAATATTAATATTTTTAGTACCAATGGTCAGGAAATATATAATGTTAATATTAATAATCTAAAATATTTTAATTTTAATTTAGATAATATAGTAACAGGAATTTATTTTGTAAGAATTATTACTGAAAAGAATATCTATACAAGGAAAATTGTTTTAAAATAATATAAGATGAAAATTATAAAGTTTGTTTTAGGGACATTTCTAATGTTCTGTTTTAATATACTTTTTGCACAACCTATTCCACCTGATCATGGTTCGGGTGAAAACAATATTCCTTCAGGTGGTGGTGCTCCAATTGATAACGGGGTTTTATTTTTGCTTTTTTTTGCTTTACTTTATTTTTATTTTAGTAATAAAATAAAATTAAAAGCCAACGATTTTATTTCATAATCATTTTTTTTTATTTCAACGTACTTGGATTTCTGGCGAGGTGATTTTTTTTAATTTCATCATACTTGGATTTCCGGCGAGGTAAAAAAGAAGTTTTTTAACGTACATGGATTTCCGGCGAGGTAAAAAAGAAGTTTTTCAACATACTTGGATTTCTGGTGAGGCAAAAAAGAAGTTTTTCAACACACTTGGATTTCTGGCAAGGTAAAAAAGAAGTTTTCAACACACTTGGATTTCTGGCAAGGTAAAAAAGAAGTTTTTCAACTCGCCGGAAATCCAAGTGTGGACGAATTGAATTTTTTGATCTATATGAAGATTTTAGATACTTATAATAGTGCTGTTTGTGTTGTTTTGTAAAATAGGTTAAACAAAATAAAAAAGAGCTTTCATCATACAGAATGAAAGCTCTTTTATTATTATGATAAAGAAGCGAGGAAAAGTTATATGCTATTTCTTAGTTTTTAATAATCTTTTGACGAATAGTTTCGTTTTTTTGGTTTTTTAATTCTAATAAATAAATTCCTCCCGAAAGTTTATTAATATTTATTGTTTTGTTAATGTTTCCTTCGGTAGTATTCCATTTATCTGTAAGCAAAACTTTGCCATCTAAAGAATAAATAGTATAAACTAAATCTTGTTTTATAATACTGTTGAAAGAAATATTGAGTATATCTTGGGCTGGATTAGGGAAAATAATTACATTGTTAATAGCATCTATACTTCCAATACCTGCGCCAGAAGTAGTGTAAGAAATATCAAATCCCTGAAACTCGTTTTCATAATCACTTACAAATTCAAGCATTATTTGACCAACATTAAAAGTAACATCATTAGGAAATGATGTGCCAGAATAGGTTGTAATAGTATTGTAAGGCGCAGTCGAATTTTTAATATAAAGAATATCTTTGTTAGCTTCGGTTTCAAAATTATTAAAATGTAACGAAATTGCAGCAGCTCCCGACGGAACAATATACCATTTACAATCACTATTACTATTATATTTTTTAATTTTGCTGCCATCAGTAATGTTACCTGTAGTAATTGTTAGGAATTTAGTGGAACAATATGTTGGAGTATTTGCTTTATAATTTAAACTAAAACCTGCGGAAGTAGTGTCAATATCCGATGTAAACTTAAGCAAAGCAGTAGTGCTATTTAGTGTTAAATTTGAAGGTAAATTAGTACCAGTAAAAGTTCCAACTAAAGTAGCAGCAGTAGTACTACCAGCATATACCTTTAGATAATCGTGATTAGTTTGTAAATTAAAAGCAGTAAAATTTAAAGTAATGGAAGAAACAGAATCAGCTTGTGGTTGTATTAACCAAGCACAATCAGAATTATTATGATAAGGATAAATTGGGCCACTGTCGTCGGTAATACTTCCTTCGTTAGCTGTAATAGTTTTTTGTCCTGTGCAATACGAAGGATATGTATAAAGAGTAGTGTCAGGATAAATGTTTATAATTAATTCTTGAGCTAAATTAAAATTAGAACCTCCAGGGGTAAGATTATTTATATAAAAGTAACCATCACTACTACCTCCCCAACCAAAATTGAAATGGAAATAAGTGGTGTCCTGATAGCCATCGCAAACAAAAGCATGCCCACTAATATTAGGCACCGACCAACCTGCATAATATAAAGGCATCTTTTTATCTAGTTGTGCAACTATCAAGCTATCCCATTTAATAGAAGTACTATCTCTGAATACATATCTTACATTTTGCGAATATTTATAATACGATTTTAAAGCGTGAGCCGCAGAATGATTATACATCCCAGAGCCATCTGGACCCCATTTCATATCAACAGCTACTCCTACACTATACATTACTTCGCTAATCCATGGATTAATAGTTGTTGGAACGTCTAACATACTATTCCATTTAAAACTAGCATTTTGATAATTATATGACTGCACACCATAATTAGAGTCTAAATATTGATAAGTACTAGTTCCATTATCAGGGAAGCGATAATAATACATAAGTTGAGCCAAGCAAGTAGCAACACATCCAGTAACAACATGATCGCCGGGTCCAGCTGTATCAGCAGGGCATTTTACATTAAAAAAACTTGTTTGATTCCATTTAGATTTTGTAAAAGGACTTACTGATTTTGGATTCCCCGAAGCTTTATTTTTATTTAATAATGATTGCCATTTATTATTAATAAAATCATCAGCAATAACTGAATGTTCTCTTGCATATATAATTTGGTTTTTATAATAATCCATCCACATCTTAAAAGGTGCTGCTACTGAGGAAGGTTTGTAAGTAGTTTCGAAACTATAAGCCAATATTGGATAGGTATTGTCTTCAGCCGAAATGGCAATATAACCTATGTCGCTAATATTAAAAATATAATAAACTGCTACATTATTACTCTTAATAGTAAATACATCTCTTATAAAAATATCTTTTATATTTGTTTGTGGATTTTCTTTATAAATATGTTCTGTATAGAAATTAAGAGCAACTTTTTGTGCTTTATCTAAAGGAACAATACTTGCATTACTTATAAATGCAAGACTTAATAAACATATTATCAATATTAATTTTCTCATAAACTTATTTTATTTGATGATTACAAAGATAGTTATTATTATTATATATAACTTTATATTTTAACATTTTTCATAATATGTTTTGTATTTAGGAACTATTTTAATAAAATTTTCGTAAGAAAGCAACTATTTATACTTTTTTCTTGTCTATATACAGATATAAATAGTATCTTTGTAGATGATTTTTATTGAATGTAGAATACTTAAAAAATTATAAATAATATTTATAACGAATCAGCATAAAGTACTAACCACTAACCACTAATTTGATTATATTTGTGTAGGTTTCTTTAATGATTTAGTAATTATGAAAAAGTCGAACTTTAATTTCAAAGCAATTGTCGGGATGAGCAGAATATTATTTTTTGCTTTCTTATTCTATATATTATCTAGTAATGGAGTAAGAGCGCAAATATATAATGCTGTTGGTAATCCATCTACGCATGTCATTCCTCAAGTATCTCCTGGATGTTATCGACTTACTGACGGTCTAAGTCAAGGTGGTGCTGTTTGGAATGTGAACCCTATTAATTTATTACAAGATTTTCAAATTATACTTACACTTAATTTTGGTACTAATCCAGGAACAAGTTCTGTAGGAACTAATTGTGGTGCAGACGGAATGTCATTTACTTTACAACCTACAAGTGCTAGTCAGGTCGGTTTGGGAAGTGGAGCTGGTTTCTTAGGTATTAATCCATCCTTCGGTGTAATTATGGATGACTTTTGGGGTAATGCAACAGATCCACCATATCATCATATCTCAATAAATAAAAGTGGAGATGTGGATCATACTACTTTTACTCCTGCATATACTCCTCCAGTGATAAATGTTGCAAACGCAAACGAATTGACTTCATATACTACAGCTATTGCTTTCCCCGCAAACATTACAGATGGATTGAACCACTTATTTAAATTCAAATGGACTGCTGCTACGTTAAAAGCTGAGGCTTGGTTTGGAACAGCTACCACTCTACCTGTTAATCCTACTATAACTTATACTGGTAATATCTCTGCTTTCTTAGGGAATACCAATTCTGTTTACTGGGGAGTAACTGCGTCAACAGGCGGATGCTGGAATAATCAAACAGTATGCATGACAACTGCATCAAACTTTGGATTTGATACTACAGTTTGTGCTGGGGATACTATGCATTTCTCTGATCAAAGTAATAGTGGAACTCAGATAACAGCTTATTCATGGGATTTTGGAGATGGATACTTTTCAACTTTACAAAATCCTATTCATATTTATAATACCCCAGGTACTTATAGTGTAAATCTACAAATATTTGCTGCATTTGGCTATACTGCAAATATGACTCATAATATAACTATTCATCCTAAACCTACTGTAGTTGTTAATAATCCTTTAGTTTGTGCTGGTGATACTGCTACTTTGACTGCTACAGGTGCTACAACTTATACCTGGAATAACGGTTTAACACCTGGCGCTGTTAAAAAAGTAGCTCCAATTACCACAACATCTTATATTGTTACAGGTACAAATGCTTTCGGTTGTAAAAATAAAGACACTGCTTTGGTAACTATTTATCCAAATCCTATAGTATCCGCTACGACTGCTACGATTTGTAAGGGCGATAGTGCAACAATTACTGCCTCTGGTGCTTCTACATATAAATGGACACCTACAAATTCTACTGCAAATCCTCTTAAAATATCTCCTCCAGTTACTACTACTTATACTGTGATAGGAACAAGTACGGATGGGTGTAAAGATACAGCCACAACTCAGGTTACAGTTAATAATAATCCTGTGATAACTGTTGCTAATGATACAATTTGTTTAAATGAAATTGCAACTTTAACGGCTAATGGTGCTGTTAACTATGTTTGGGGAAATAATGTTTCTACTTCTAATCCTTATACTGTCAGTCCTGCAGTTACAACATTGTATACTGTTGTTGGCACCGATGCTAACAATTGCATAGGTAAGGATTCTGCAAAAGTAGTAGTTTATATGCCTCCTGTTATAAGCGTAGATAGTGCCGAGATTTGTATTGGTGCTTTAGCAACTTTAACTGTTAGTGGTGGAAATAACTTAACTTATCTTTGGACGAACAATAATACAACTTTAAATCCATTAAAAGTATCGCCAACTAACACTACTTTATATACAGTGATTGCTACCGATATTCATGGGTGCAAAGATACTGCTTCGGGCAATGTTTTTGTTCATTTAAAACCAATCCCTGCTTTTCTACCTTCGTCTACTTTAGTTAGTACCGACAGTCCTGATGTTTCTTTTACCGAAATGTCAACGAATCCTTTCTCTTGGTTGTGGAATTTTGGAGATGTAACATCACCTGATAACTCTTCTACTATTCAATCTCCTGTTCACTCTTTTTCGGGAGCCGGCGAATTTGTGGTTTGGTTAGTTGTTACTACTGATTTTGGCTGTATGGATTCTACTTATCGATTGATAAAAGTTATTTCTCCCGTTGCTTTTTATATTCCCAATGCTTTCGATCCTTTAAGCACCAATACTGATATAAATGAGTTCAGGCCAAAAGGTGTTGGGTTGGAATTTCAAAAATATGAGATGATAATATTTGATAGATGGGGCAAAGAAATTTTTAAAACCACAGATTTCTATGAAGGATGGAATGGAAAATATAATAATACTGGCGAATACCTTCCTCATGGTGTCTATGTTTATTATGTAAAATATAAAGAAGTTCAGGGGAATTATAAAGAAAGAACGGGAAGCGTAACTATGATTAGATAATATAATAGAAAATTAAAAAATATACTATATGTAAGAAACCGTATTTAAAACTATATTTTAAATACGGTTTTTTTCTTTTGGCATAATGGCAGATGCATATATTCTTTGTAATGTAAAAATATATAATAGCTTAAAAAAGAAAATGATTTTTTGAAATGAATTCTCGAAAAACAGATTAGTTGAAACTTTTCTTAGTGAATCTCTTATTATTTTATAATCAACAGCCGAATTTATTATATAATTTACAATCCAAGTCACACTAAAAATTTTCTTTAAGAATAAATGAAATTTAAATTCTGATAATAATCGTCTGTAAACTTCTTTATCATAAGCATTATTATATTTAGCAGAAAAATTATTGTCTTTATAACAATTGATGATGTGTTCGGCAGCAATTCTTCCACTTCTGATTGCATTTCCAACTCCTTCGCCACTTATTGGGTCGGCTAGTGCGGCAGCATCTCCTGTTAATAGAAATCTATTTCCCGATATTATTCTTCTTTCGCCACCTATATTAATTATGCTGCCCTTTATGGGTTCTATCCTTTCGGAGTTTTTTAATCTACTCTTTAATGGTTCTTTTTCCAGAAGACTCTCAAAATAATTATTTAGGTTTATTTTTTTCTTTATTATCTCAGATGCAGAAATACCAAAGCCAATGTTAGCGGTGTTATTCTCCATATTAAAAATCCATAGATAATTAGGAAGTGTTTCTTTAAATATATAAAATTCTATAGGATTATCAGCACTTAAGGGCTTGACATTTTTATAATAAGTCCTCAAAGTTACAACTTGAAAATCCTTAGAAATTCTTTTTATACCCATTTGACGTGCTACAAATGAATTAAATCCATCAGCACCAATAATAATATTGCTTTCAAATGACCCAATATTGGTTTCTATTATAATATTATCATCGCTATTATTTATTTTTTTTGCAATACAGTTTTCAAAAATATCTATATTGTCGTATTGTTTTAGTTGGTTAAGCAATAGGTTATCGAAATCTTTCCTTTTACAAATGTATATCGGTATTTTCTTTCCTTTTCTTAGCTGTTCAAAGTTGACGAACAGCCCTTTTGAATTTATAACATTAACACTCCAAGATGCAACCTTATGTTTAAAATTAAGGAACTCGTCCGAAAGTTGTTTAGAGACAATAGGTAATTGGTTTGTTACGTCCATCGTCAATCCATCGCCACAGGTCTTTTCTCTTGGGAAGTTAGCTTTATCTATTATCGCAATCTTAAAACCTGAATTAGCTAAACATAAAGCAGATGTGGCTCCTGAAGGTCCCGCTCCAACTATTATTACATCATACTTTTTGTTGATCATTGCATTTATTTCATTGTTAAAATATATTCAGTTGATGCAATTTCCTAAAAGTGCATCTTTGTATCTAAACATCTTAAATAGATATTATGTTTTTAAAATAATAGAAACAATTATGAATATGGAGTAGTATTTTTATTTTATTTATAAATTCTTTTACAGTTTAATTTCTTTTATAAGGGAAAGATATTTTATATTCCCTTACTTTTAATTTGAATAAAGAAAGCTAGAAACATCTTTTGTCCATTCTTCTTTATATTTTATAAGATAATTTTCGTGACCTGCGCTTTTATATGTTTTCAAAGTCTTTTTACCAGTTAAATTTTCAAATATTTCATCTATTTCTTGTTGGCTTACATTTTTATCTTGCTCGCCGTAGAGTAGTAGGGTAGGGCAGTTTACTTTTTTAGCGTATTCTGTTGGTTTGTGACCGAACGCCCAGAATCCATTTTGAAGTCCACCCCAAAATACTAACAGACTTGCCATTGGAAATGTGGGTACGTTCATATTTTTGAATCTTGCACAAGTAGTTTTATACATCGATCCGAATGGACATTCGATGATAATTCCTTTGGGAGTTAAATTGTAATCGTTTATAGCTTTTAAAATTGCAACAGCTCCCATAGATGTGCCAAATAAGTAGATGTTTTTTTCGCCATTTTTGGATAAAAAATCGTACGCATCTTTCACTTCTTCGGCTTCCTTAAATCCTATAGTTGTCTGATTGCCTTCCGAACCACCGCTCCCCATAAAGTCGACAAGTAAACAATTGTATTTTAACTCGCCAAAAGCTTCGGCTTTGTCCATCATCGAAGATTTATTGCCACTATAACCATGGAAAATAATTACAGTCCCTTTCACAATGTCAGTATTAAATAAATTATCTTTTTTAAGATACCAACATTCAATTTTTTTGTTGCTTTCGATTTCAACAACTCTATATTTACTTTGCATTGCACTATTTACTGGACGAGGATTGCTTACACCAAATAAAAGTGTTCTTATTTTATTAATAGTATTCAGTTTTTCAGGACTATTTGTTTTAGAAGCAGTGTCGTTAGCAAAGTGCGTGAATTTATATGCATGAAATATTGCAACAACATTCATTATTACAAATATTATTAAAAATATCCAAAGTAAACGTTT
>CAYRBL010000014.1:8834-20451 GCA_964422385.1 uncultured Bacteroides sp. | reverse complement strand
AATGTGAGGTAAAATTACGAATTACGAATTACGAATTACGTATATTTGTTTTAAATAGTTTGATTGAGAGTTATTTGTCTTTCAGAATTAATATTTGTCTTCCAGAATCAATATTTGTCTTCCAGAATCAATATTTGTTTTCCAGAATCGATATTTGTCTTCCAGAATCGATATTTGTCTTCCAGAATCAATATTTGTCTTCCAGAATCGATATTTGTCTTCCAGAATCGATATTTGTCTTCAGATATTAATATTTGCTCTTACGAATGAATATTTATCAGTTTTTTTTAAATATTTCTATATAATTATTAATATTAGTCTTTAGATATCAATATTAGTCTTCAGATATGAATATTTGCTCTTAGGTATGAATATTTGCTCTTAGGTATGAATATTTGTCTTTAGGAATTAATAAAATTATACCAAACATAACAATATAATTCTAACAGGAATAAATAATTAATACTTAACAATCTAATACACTAGCCTCGTCAGTTTTTGATGGGGTTTTTGTTTTTTTGTAAATAAATGTTGGTGGTATTGGTATAATGTGTAATTTTACGGTATTAAATCTATTAATGAATTTTAATATGAAAACAATTAAACTTGTAGTATTAATCTGGATAATTATATTGACTACAAATTGCAATAATAATAAATGGAAAGATGATCAGGATAAGTTGGCAAATGCAGTGCTTGTTTATGAAGATATTAAAGATGATAATTGGCTTAAATTTGATCCGATGATATCGGGGTTAGATGAGTGTAAGCAATGGGTAATAAAAAATAAAAATATATCATATTTAAATTTTAATTCGCGAAAGCTTAAAATTAATGAGCAAGTTTTTTATCATCTAGAACTAAGAAAAACGTTTTACTATAAACCTTATGAATCGACTATTAAAGTCCCATATATTGTTTGTTATTTTAGGGTGGATTCTAGTAATAATGTTATAAAGATTTACAACAATGAAACTAAAGAATTTATCAATTTAATGAGTTCAGATGGACGTAAATATTTAAAAAAATGTTTGAATTAACATAAATATGAATATAATTTTTTAAAAGCCTTCCGTATAATAATATAGAGAAGGTTTTTTTTATTTTATATTATGAAAAGATATCGAATAAAAAGATTAAGTTTGCAAAGAAAAAAATGACGATAGATTCATACTTTAATATAGTAATAATGAAAAAAGAAACACTCAAACGTTTAATAATTTTAGTATTAATAGTATTAATTCCAACTATATTTTTTGGTACCAAACTAAACACTTTTAGAACTGTTAATTTCGGAAATAAAATAAAACAAATGACTACTGAAAACGAAAAAAAAGAATTGATAATAGATCCTGCAACAACAGCACTTGTGTTGATAGATTTGCAAAAAGGAATAGTTGCAATGCCAACAGCTCCATATACTTCTGGCGAAGTGATTGCAAATACAAATAAACTTCTTGATAAGTTCCATCTACACAAAGCACCAGCAGTAATTGTTAAGGTAGCTTTTAATAATGAACGTTCAGATGCCTTGAATCCTATGGTAGATGAGCCCCTAACATCTTCGTCAACTGCACTTCCTGCTGATTGGTCTACTATAGTTGATGAAGTGAAGTTTGATAAGAATGATATTTTTATTACCAAGCATCAATGGGGGGCATTTTATGGTACCGAATTAGATTTACAGTTGCGTAGGAGGGGAATTAAAACAATTGTTATTGGTGGGATAGCTACTAATTATGGGGTAGAATCTACAGCGAGAGATGGCTACGAAAGAGGCTATCAAATGGTGTTTGCAGAAGATGCAATGGCTTCTCGTTTAGCTACTGATCACGAGTTTGCTATAAAAAGAATTTTCCCTAGAATTGGTTTGGTTCGCACAACCGAAGAGATTTTGAAAGCAATGAAATAAACATCAATTTTATGAAAAGAATTCTATACACTTTAGTTTTAATATTAGTATTAAATATAACATTCGGACAACAACAAATAGAATTGTCGAACAAGCAAATAATAAAGACTAAAATATTAAATCAATCTATTGATTCGCTTTGGTTGCGATGGACTACACACGAAGGTTTGAAGACGTTTTTTGGTAAAGATAATAAGATAGAGTTGACACAAAATGGGGCTTTTGAAATTTATTTTATGACTGATAATCCTGTTGGGAAAAAAGGTTCAGAAAGTTGTAAAGTGCTTTCCTATTTGCCTAATAAGTATTTTTCGTTTTCGTGGAATGCCCCTCCACAGTTTGAAGAAGTAAGAAATTCGGCAACTAAAACTTGGGTTGTTATTGAATTTAAATTTATATCGAGTACTCAAACCGAACTTATTTTAACACATTTAGGATGGCCAAAAGATGAGAAATGGACGCCTGTTTATGCTTATTTCGACAAAGCTTGGGATGTTGTTTTAGATAATTTAGCCAAGTTCGATACTAAACAAATTGCTGTTGCTAGGAATAATTCGAAGGTTACAGGAATTGGAGGTTTGTTTTTTAAATGTAAAGATCCAAAGAAATTAAAAGAATGGTATAAAACTAATCTTGGACTTAATACAGATGCTTATGGTGCTAATTTTGAATGGCGCCAAGGAAATGATTCTTCTAAATATGGTTTTACACAATGGAGTCCTTTTTCGGAAAAGACTAAGTATTTTGAACCCTCAACAAAAGACTTTATGATTAATTATAGAGTTGCTAATTTAGAATTATTAGTTGATTCCTTAAAAAAAGAAGGCGTAACAATAACTGATAAAATTGAAAGTTATGAGTACGGAAAGTTTGTACATATATTGGATTTAGAAGGAAATAAAATTGAATTGTGGGAGCCAATAGATGTTGAATATAATAAAATAGTAGGAGGACGAACAAAATAAATTTCTTCAACTACATAAAAATACGTATATTATACATTAAAGAGTTAAGATTTTATTATATAAAAAAAACAATGGGGACAAAGAAAGAAAATAAAAATGCTTACAAACAAATGAAGTTTAGAGTAGGTATTTTTATGATTAAAAACATTAAGAACGATAAATTATTTTTACAAACAAGTTTGGATTTGGATAGAGCTTATAGTTCGGATGAATTTCAACTTAAAATGGGGATACATTCTAACAGTGAGTTGCAAACAGATTGGAATTTATATGGTGCCGACTCATTTATATTCGACATTTATGATGAGTTGAAAATGCAAGAAAATGCAGACGATTTAGAACTAAAAAAAGAACTAAAAGAATTTATTAAAATACACAAACTTGACTTAATAGAAAAAGGAACTATTTTATATTAAGTTTTATTATTTAGAGATATAAACTGGAATATGCTGCAGTTTATTGGCTTTAATAAAAGCTACTGCTTTAGTATGATCAGGGGCAAAAGCTGTAAGATAACCGCCACCACCCGAACCACAAAGTTTCATTATTAAGCTACCAGTTTCGAGACCATCTTTCCATACTTTTAACATTTTGTCAGGAATAATATTGTTTAAATAATTAACTTGAAAAGCAGATAGATTCTGTAAACTTTGCCAAAAGTCATTGGTATTTCCATTCAGTAAAAAATGAATACAATTATTGGTGAGTTTAACCAAATCAATAGCTTTTGAACTCATAGTGCCATTAGGAACAAACTGTTCGAGGAAAATGGGAACTAAAGGATTTGTTTTACCAGGAGCACCGGTGTCAACTAAAAAAATAGAAGTGTGTTCGCGCTCCCAATTACGTGGAATCCCAACTACCATAGGCTTTTTATCTTTATCAATAAGCAAAGGCTGACTCATATAAATAGTGAGTGGATCGATACCAGATGAAGTACCGTGGAAAAAAGACTCGATATTGGCAAATATCTTTCGAAGCTTGTCCATTTCGCCCACAGTAATTTTATTTATAGAAGTTTTTTTATACGAAAAGCGAGCATAAACTGCTGCCACAACAGCCCCCGAACTACCTAAACCATAGCTATGAGGAATTGTTGATTCGAGATAAAGGCCTTCATTAAGTTCTTTGTCAAAACGAGCAAGATCGAGAATATCAGTATACTCTCCAGATTCAGTTAAAGAAGCCAAAAGACATTTAAGAAGCTGCTGACTTTCGATAGCAAGTTTTAAATCCGTATATTTATCTTCTCGGATGAAACTAAATTCAGCTTTAAAGTGGCTATAAGGAATACTTAAAGCCGAAGAGCCAAGCAGAATAGAATATTCGCCAAAGAGAAGTAGTTTAGCATTATATGATGGGTTGCGTTTGTTCATCTATAAAATCGAATTATTTAGTTCGTTAATTTTCTCAGGACCTTTTCCACAATAATCATAAATAATATTATCTTCAGAGCAAATATCATTCAGTTCGTTATGAATAAAATCCAGTGCTTTTTCTTTTTCAGATTCAGGATAGATAAGGTGTATGTTGGGACCTGCATCAATTGTAAAAAAGATAGAAAGACCTTTTTTTCTTTCATTTTTGATACGTTGAATCAATTCAAGAGAAGCAGGTTCAAGCAAAATATCACCAGCACCCGAACTCATAATCAAAGCGTGCAGACTCAAAGCTTCGTTTTCAGAAATAAGAGAAAGCAATTCAAAATCGCCTTCCGAAAGCGCTTTTTTAAACAACTTGAGATTGGAATTGGCTTGTGTTAATCTACCATTAGCATAAGGATGTTCTTTCATAAGGGAATGGCCTTTAGTAGAACTAAGGCTTTTTTCTTTAGCAGAAACCAAAAGGATAGTATCTTGTAAATTATGAAAAGATGGATGTATATTTTGATTAATATCTATAGCATAAAAGTCAGAACTATTTTGCCATAGTTCAGTTTCACCCCATACAGTAAAGCCTGCATATACTGAACGACAAGCGCTCCCTGAACCCATCCGCGAAAGTGAAGAAGTATATTTATAAAAATCTTCTTCGTTCAATTTGTTTCCAGAAATGTTTTGAGCAAGATCAGTTAAAGCCAAAGCCAAAGCACTAAAACCAGATGCAGATGAGGCAATACCAGCTGAATGTGGAAAAGTATTTTCAGTTTGGATAGCTATACTATAGTTGTTGAAAAGAGGGATTTCTTTTAATACTGTATGCCAAAATGGCAATATTTTAGTAAGAAAAGGATGCTCAATATTATTATTTATGCTTTTAATACCAGCCTTGTTTTGCTCAGGAAAAGCAATTATTTTTGTAATAGTATGCGCTTTTGACAAGCTAAAACTTAAAGAAGGATTAACTGGAAGCTGACCATCACGCTTGCCCCAATACTTAAGCAAAGCTATATTTGAAGGGCTTTTCCAAATAGTTGAAGCCTCTTGAAAAGAAGTTGGTTTCCATAATTGAATTTCTTTTTGAATTTCTTTTAAATCCATATTATCCTTTTATAAGTAATTCGTCATACGTAAACATTGTGTTAAAGCCTAGTTTCTTTAAATTATCTTTAGTAACATATAGTGGCTCATTGGCAACAAACATTGCAAAATCTCCACCCCAAGCTCCTAATGATTTTATTGCGCCATTAAAAATAATATTTTTTGCTTTCAATTGCGTTTCTAAAGTTGGTTTATTTAATAAAGAAGAAAGTATTTCTTCGTGCTCAATAACATGATTGATAAGTTGAATAGCATTTGAAGCTTTACAAATCTTCTCAGTCAATTTTGATATATGTTTAAGTGTATTTTTGGAAGGCTTTTCAATTTTTTTATATCTTTCTATTTCGATGTTACTATCTTGTTTTTTTCCAAGATAAACAAAGACACTATTATGTTTGATGCCATTTCTTATTTTTATTTGAGATATTTGAGTAGAATCTTTTGTTTTTTGATAATAAATTGGAGTGTTTTGTGTAGCACAAGCAATATCATAACCTGAACCATTAGATACTAAATTATATAAAGAAAAATCGTTGATGATAGCCCATTGTGCAATCATAGATATTAATGTAGAACTGCTTCCCAAGCCCCATTTTAGAGGATAATTTGCATTTATGTTTATATTAAAACCAGAGTTAGTGGAAAGAAATTCATTATTTAAAGATTGTGCAGCACTTAAAATCTTTTTAAGCTTATATGCAATTGAATTATTGGATGTATTTATAATTTCAAGATTAGGTAAAGCAAAAGTAGCATTAAACCATTCCTGATTATTTTCTGTACTTTTCCAGATAAGTTTAGGTTCAAAAATAAATTTAATATTCATCTCTTGACCGAAACGTATTGGCAATGCCAATGCTTTAGCACCATCCATTACAAGGTATTCTCCACTTAACAGTAGCTTGCAATTAGCTTTTAGCAGAATGTTAGTGCTCATCAATAAACTGTTTTACTGCAGCAAAACTTACCTTCTGTCCTTGAAAGAAATCAGTAGCCAACTGTCGTTGTTTAGGAGAAGCACCGAGTGCATTAAATATATTAACTAAGTGTAGTTTCATATGGCCTTTTTGAATGCCAACAGTAACTAAGCTTTGCACAGCAGCAAAATTGCTAGCTAAACCAGCAGAAGCAACTATAGCCATGAGCTCTGGAGCAGTAGGGTTACCTAAAATATCAAGTGATTTTTTAGCCAGTGGATGCAAATTTGTGATGCCACCAACAGTACCCAAAGCCAAAGGAATCGTAAGCCAAATGCGAATAATGTCATCCTTAATTTCGCATTGGCTCAAAGCTCTATACTGGCCACTTCTGGAAGCAAAGGCATGAGCACCAGCTTCGGCAGCCCTCCAATCGTTTCCAGTAGCTATTATTACAGAATCGACACCATTTAAAATACCTTTATTATGAGTTGTTGCACGGTAAACATCAGTCCATGCAATTTGATAGGCAAGATCAACCTTTTGAGCAAACTGTGAAGGACTCATACCTGCAGTGATACCCTGTAGATTACGGATAAGACAACTTACTTCAACAGTAACAGTACATTCGTCTACATAATTACTAAGAATAGACATAACAACTCCACAATCAGCGTTTTCTGGGGTCTTAGAAGATGTATTTAAACCTTCATCCAAACCTTGGGCAAGTTCTTCCAAACAAGTGTTTATAAAGTTAGCACCCATCGAATTTACAGTGTCAAATTTAACAATAAGACGAAAAAGTTTATCAGTTTTATGTCGATCATCAGCTAATTCGAGACTTGTAATACCTCCACCACGTTGCACCATACTTGCTGTAACGTATTTTAATCTGGACAATAACGAAGTTTTGAGTTTAGGCCAAGCATCAAACAATATTTTATCATCAGCAAACCACTGAAAGTACACATGACCAAGCTTAGTTGTATTGATTTCTTTTACAACAAAACCTCCTCTTTCGGCCCAAAAGCGAGCAGCACTTGCACAAGCCGCAACTACTGAACTTTCCTCTGTAACCATCGGTACATGATATATGTTACCGTTAACAACAAAGTTTGGAGCAATGCCATAAGGTAGATGATAGGCGCTTACTGTATTTTCGCTTAAGTCCATAAACATTTCGCGTCGTGCAGCATCTTTGATGATAAATGAACTTAATTCGAGCTCAGTTACGCCTGGTTCTTCACTTAAATGAGACACTAATTTCCTTTTTTCGGCTTCAGATAATCTTGAAAAGCCTTTATATATTATTCCTTTCATTTGATAAATTTAGGATGTAGCCAGGCTTTTGAAAATCTAAGTCCGAGCAATTGTTCTTCAATGTACTTTTCTAAAGCAACATATGATTCGCGTGCATAAAGCAAGAATCCTGAAGCTTGACCATAAACAGCAGGTATTTTACTTTTGGATATCAGATAATATCCATCTAAATATGTACGTATGCCACCTGAAATAATTAAATGTTTACATTTAATATCTAAGCTGTCATCAACGAAATTATTAATTATATCAACCATCGCTTCAGCAGTATGGCCAATGTGAGTTAAAGGTTCGAGATGCGATACATTGTAGTTTGCTCTCCTTTTTAATTCAAGACGTGCAAAGTTTGTTCCTCCAAAAGAAGCTGTTTCAATTGCTTCTATAGGTAATTGTAGTAGCTCTTTTAAACTTCTTGGCCCCATACCTTGTCCAACTTCTTTGACTATAACTTTTAATTCTGTTTTCGAAATAAAATCTTTAACAGTATCTATTGGTCTGTAATGAAGAGAATCTCCTTCATCTTGCAAAGCTTCTTGTGAAGGATTGATATGGATAATTATACCGTCGGCTTGTAAGAGGTTTACTATATTCTGTAGTCGTTCATATTCTCCAGAAAACATCATCTTTTCCAATTGAGCAATTCCGATATTTGCATAAAGAGGTAGATCGTTACCAATAATATTTCTAACATCAAAATCGGGAAGATATTTTTCGTTGTCCAATAGTATCCTGCAGCTTCCAAGTCCCATCCCCATGCCAAATTTATTACATGCTTTCGCCAAATTCTGGTTAATAAATTGTGCTTCGGGCGCACCACCAGTCATGCTCGAAACCCACATTGGAACTTTAAAAGTATGCCCAAGGAACTGAAAAGGTTCCCACTCACCCAAAGCTTCAGAGCCTAGCATTGGTTCGTAATCAAAGCGAGTATCTAGCTCACCTTGATCTATCTGCGAATTTAATGCTAGCCTGATATGATCTCCTTTTCTGTCCTCCATTATATAAATGTTTTCTTATAAACGTACGTTAGTTTGTTTGGTTCAATATTAATAATTATCAAAAAAGTGTCCTTTCTTATAATTAATATATACTTTTGCAAAAATAATACAAAATATTCAAATAATATGGATGGACAGAAAAGTAGTGATGTTTTAGTGGGTTTAGAAGTAGGAATTGTGTTGAAACAACATCAATCTTCGGGCAGAATTACGGAAGGAATCGTTAAAGACATACTTACTAAAAGTCCTAATCATCCTCATGGTATTAAAGTTAGACTTACGACAGGTGAAGTTGGCAGAGTTAAAATAATAATTTAAAAAATTAGTTAAAATGAAAGCAGCTTCTTTAAAATTAATTAAAACAGAACTCGATTTACTGCATCCCGAAAAGGTAAAAGATTTATGTTTGCAACTAATAAAGTATAAAAAAGAGAATAAAGAATTGCTTTCTTATTTACTTTTCGATTCTATTGACGAACAATCTTATATAAAAGATGTGAAATTAGATTTAGACGAATTATTTAAAGATATTAATAAAAATAATCTTTATTTGGCAAAGAAAACAATTCGTAAAATATTAAGAATTGCAAATAAACAGATAAAATATTCGGGAAATAAACAAACAGAAATAGATATTTTAATTTATTTTTGCAAAAAGTTAAAAAAAGCAGGCGTGGCATTACATGCAAATACGGTGTTGGGGAACATTTATGCGAGACAAATTATAAAGATAAAATTAGCAATTGCAACACTTCATGAGGATTTGCAGTTTGATTATGCAGAAGAATTAAAAACATTATAAATAAATAAAACAATGAATAAATTTAAACAATTTGGAGAAAATGTAGACGGATATCAAGTTCCAGTTTTAAACGAAAGAGAAGTTAGGGCTTCGGCAGGTATTTTATTTTTGCTCGCTTTTATTTCGTTAATGATAATTATTTTTAAAGGGAATTTTATGATGGCAAAATTCTTTGTGATAACTTTCCTGTTTGATTTTGCAATTAGAGTACTCATCAACCCAAAATTTTCTCCTTTTCTTATCATAGGAAGATTTATAGTAAAGAATCAACTGCCAGAATATGTTGGCGCTCCTCAAAAGAAATTTGCTTGGATAATTGGTCTTGTGCTGGGTAGCTTAATGTTTTTCTTTTTAATAGTTTTAAACACCTATAGCATTATTACCGGATTAATTTGTTTGATTTGTTTGATATTTCTTTTTTTCGAATCCGTTTTTGGAATTTGTTTGGGATGTATTTTTTATAATTTAATTTATAAAGAAAAGGCTAAGTACTGTCCAGGGTATAGTTGCGAAATAAAAGATAGAGCAGAAATTCAAAAGATAAATAAAATGCAAGTTTATTTTTTCATTGCTTTTGTACTTTATTTAGTATTTTCGATTTATTTATTAAGTAGTACTTTTGGTATTAAACCCGTAGATTTATGGGTGAAAATTGGAATTAAAAAAGAAGTAAGCGCACCTAATAATTCTAAATAATTTTAGTAAAGAGCTACACTTTTTTTACCTGATAAAAAAATAATGAGAGAAGAACTCACAAAGGACGACATAAAAGAGCTTAAAAACAGTTGCAAGCCAGGTGTAATTGTTCCTTTGTTGTTTTTTATCATAGGTTCGTCGCTTATTATGTTTTTTGAATATTTTAATTTGCCTTATGTTGAATTGCCTTATAATATTACGATTTGGCAACTTATTATTGCTTCTTTATTTTTATATTTAGGAATATGTTTTATGATAAGTTATGCTTTAATTCGAAAATATGTTTTAGATATTAAAAATGGAGAAAAAGAAATTGTAATCAAAACCATTATGATGAAAGAAAACCGAACAGATTACGAAGCAGGGAGTGGGGCAGTGGGGCATCTTGGAACTGAGATGGCTTCCTATAAAAATTATGCAATTATTGTTGACAATACAAGGTATAATATCGATGAAGATTTTTATAATTCGGTAAATAATGGCGACGAAGTTTGTTTTCATTATGCGCCTAAAAGTGGAGATTTGTTAAGGATTGATTTGAAAAAGATGACTGTATTTAATTCTACACCTATAAATTTATTTAATTAAATTATGAAAATAACACTGATAATAATATGCATTTTAATGTCCTATTTAGGCTTTTCGCAGGACACTATAAATTTTATTAAATATAATGATGGTAGCAAATCTTTTTGTGTGCAAACAAAAAAAGATACTATTATATATAATGTGTATGCTAATGGGCGGAAGGAATCGGAACGTCTTATGAAAAATGGTGAGGTTTCGGGTGTTTATACACGTTGGTATGAGAATGGTAAGCTTATGTGGCAAAAGAATCTGCTGAGCAATTTGCATATTTATTATGATAAAAATGGTAAAAAGGTAGCTATTTTGAAATTTAAAGGAGATATGGTTTCGGATACTCTTTTTATCAAAAAAAATATGCATCTTATTTTAGGAAAAATAATGTTTTCATCAAAAGTTTATGGAGGGGTACAACGGCCTGATGGGGGCTCTAATATTTCGGAAAATTCGGGTGCATATCATAACTGTAATATGTATGCTGCTAAAATTGATAGCATACATAAACCACAATTAATTCAATATTTCAAAAGCGATTATAAGGGCGATTTTTTCGTTTGTGTACCCAATGTTACTGTTGGAATATTTCCAAATACGATACCTATAAAAGATTTGAATACTAAAAATTATTATCCAATTATCGAAAAGAATAGGAGTGGGGATGGTAGTTGGGATATGTTGAAACCTATCGAAATTAAAAATAAATCTATCGTTAGCGTCACACTTAAATATTCGTCGGTGGCTTATGCTCCGTAAAATAATATACTATTTTATCTTATAATATATTTGTTTTATAGTGTTTTATATTCAGGTTCTTCAAATTTAGATGTGGGGATTTATTTAGTTAATCCGAATTTAAATTACAGCCATTGGAATTTAAATTATAGTCGTTGGAATTTAAATTATAGTCGTTGGAATTTAAATTATAGTCATTGGAATTTAAAT
>CAYRBL010000014.1:0-8734 GCA_964422385.1 uncultured Bacteroides sp. | reverse complement strand
TTAAATTATAGTCGTTGGAATTTAAATTATAGTCATTGGAATTTAAATTATAGTCGTTGGAATTTAAATTACAGCCATCCGAATTTAAATTACAGTCATCCGAATTAAAGTTATAATGAAAATAGCTAATCTTTAACTTATTACTTTATATTCTCCATTTCTAAAACATAAAGAAAAATAAAAATAAAGCTTAAGATATTGCTCTTTGTGAATATTGATAAAGGAAGACCTTCCCTTGATTTTAGCGTTTTTTGTGTTGAAGAAAAGTACTCTTTAAAGAATGTTGAAATTTATATAATATATATTACTAGATTATTACAAAAATATAATTGAAATTAATGTTATTATTTTTTAATACTGTTATTCTTTTTAATATTAATTTTTAGTAATAAAAATAATCAATGTTAAATAATTTAAAAAAAAATAGTATCTTTGTAGAATATATTCGACTATTATTTAAATAATGATATAAACAAACTTACTTATGACAAAAAGACAAACAATAAAACCTACAAAAAAGCAAATTAATATAAAAAGTGAAGCAAATACAGATATAACTAATGCTACTAATGTTGATTTAGCAAAATATTTTGATATTGGAAATATAAATACTTGGTTAAAAAAATATTTCATATGGATAAGTTGTATTTTAATATTAGGATGGGCAGGAGTTCGAATTTCGTATTATAAAACTGTAGTCAATAGCCCATTAAAAAGCATGTATTTATTTGATGAATCAGATAATAAATTTTTTGATGACTGGGCAAAAGCATTAAATAAAGATTGGTTGAATTCAAAACCAATGCATCCATATCATAGTTGGCACAAATCATATGCAGAATATTATTTTAGTAAACATCCTGAAAAGCTTCAAGAAATCCAAACTAAAAATATTACAAAAGACTCTACATTTAATGCAGGGAAACAATTGTGGGATGAATGGTATCAGGGCAATCAGTATCATCAAGAACCATTGTATCCATATATGCTGGCTGTTTTTTATTATTTTAATTGGGATGCAGTAAATGCAATGTTAATACTTCAATTATTATTAGGAGTGCTAAGTGGCTTGTTATTATTGATATTTACAAGAAAATATTTTGGTGAAGTTACAGCTGTTTTAACTGGATTGATGTATCTTTTTTGTGGGATTTTAATGTATAATGAAATAATATTATTAAGAACATCATTAAGCGTTTTCTTTACCATATTTTTGGTTTTTATGATTGATAGATTGGTTTCGAATCAAAAACCAATAAATTTCTTTTTATGTGGATTGGCAATAGGGCTATCGTTTCTTTTACAATCTACGTTTATCTTATTTTTAATAGGTATTTTTGTGATATTATTCTTTATTAGAAAACAAAGTTTGTCTATTTATTTTAAGAATATAGCTTTACTAATTTTAGGATTCTTCTTATTATTTTCGCCTGTTATAATTCGAAATAAAATAGTGGGAGCACCATTGTTTAGTACTAGTAGTGTTGGACCTATAACATTTATTGCATCTAATACTTATGGTACTAATTCGATTTCAGGTTGGGGTGTAGATGCAAAAAGAGATGCTGAAATTATAGCAAATACAAATAAAAGTTTAGCAAAATCAGTTGTTGCTACACTTAAAACACATCCAACAATATCTTCATATATTTCTCTTGAATGGGAGAAATTAAAAGCCGTATGGAAAGGAGTAGAATATCCTAATAATGAAAATTATTATTTCTATAGACAAAATGTTCCTGTATTACAATTTACTAGTCTAAGTTTCTTTTTGATTGCTCCTTTAGGATTTGCAGGATTAATTTTTTTAATATACAATAGAAAAAAACAATGGGGACTTTATTTAGCAATATTAATACAATTAATTACGCTATTAGGTTTTTATGTTTTAGCAAGATTAAGAGCTCCATTAGTGATTGTAATGTTACCATTGGCAGGATATGCAATTGTAGAATGTTTCGATTTTTTTACTAAGAAGAAAGTTGTTTTATATTCAAAAATAGGAATTATATTAGTTTTAATATTGATATCATATTTAGGTTATACTTCCAAAATAGAAGAGACAATTATAACAGACAGAGAGTATAACTCAATATATTTTATACATTTCTTTAAAAAATTAGAAAAGCTTAAAACAAATAAAGAATATGATAAATGGTTAGATTTTCAAAAGGACTATTTTAAATTAGAACCTGAATTTATTAAAGATATTGAATTGAATATTACAACACCAAAAATCAATTTAAACAGATTACAAATTACAAAATTTATTACAAAAGTTCACAATAGTAGGGGCGGAATTTATTTAGCATGTGGTGATACGATAAATGCAAATAAAGAATTTGAAGTTGTAAAATCCTTAGTTGAATTTATTAAAAAATCGAATAAAGAATTGAATTTACCAGAAGACGAAAGTGAAAAAAAAGATGAAATAAAAGAGTTAGCAAAATCATATTTAGAAAAAGGAGATTATCCAAATGCAATAAAATATTTTGAATTAGCAAAAACTACCTATGCACAAGATGATTTTTCATACTTTAATTTAGTAGGGACATTATATACAAAAGTAAAAGATTTTAATAAAGCAATAGAATATTATGATTTGGCATTGCAATTCAAACCGAATTTAGCAGAAGCCCATAACGGAAAAGCTGTATGTTATGAAGGATTGGGTAATATAAATGAAGCTATAAATTCATATAGAATCGCGATAAAAGCTGATCCTAAATTTGCATTAGCTTATGAAAATTTAGCGGGGATTTTATTTAATCAGCAAAAAAATGATGAAGCAATAAAAATTTATGAAAAAGCTTTAATATTAAATCCCCAAAATGCTAAAACATATTGTAATTTAGGAGGTGCTTATTCCAATTTAAATAAACTGGATAAAGCATTTAAATATTTAAATAAAGCTATTGAAATGGATCCAACATATTCTCTAGCATATAAATTTTTAGGAGTTACTTATCAAAAGTCTGGTGATATGCAAAAGGCAAACTATTATTATTCGAAAGCAGCTAATGTTAAATAAACTCTTATAAATTTTAATAATTTAAGAGTATAAAATAAAAAAGCCTTCAACAAATGAATTCTGAAGGCTTTTTTTTATATCTATAAACTACTAATTTATTGTAGTACTATCATTAAAAATCTTATCGCTATTATCTCCAAAAAGATTATCATAATTATCATAACCAGGTTTAGGTATCTTAATTTCGTAAACCTTTTTCTCTTTATTTGTAAGTTTTTTGTTGCGCAACCATGGATTAAAATCTTTTAAAATACGATAGTTTATTCCATTTGTCTTAGCAAAATCAACTAGATTATTTATTGTGGTGTCTACTTTTACAGTTCTAAATGGAATTGGCGGATACAAATCTTTTATTCTTAAATAATATCCAAACTTAGTTGGGGAAGTATGTATAAGTTTAAGGGCAAGTATTCTGTAAACATATCTTGATGTCTCTTCATTCAAATAAAGGTCAAAATAAGTATTTGTTTTCTGAGATTCTAAAGCTCTTTTTACACCACCTTCACCCATATTATATGAAGCAGCAGCCAATGTCCAGTTATTAAACATCGCGTGATTTTCTTTTAAATATTTACAAGCAGCTTCGGTGGCTTTATCAATATTAAAACGCTCGTCAACTTCATCGTTAATCTCCAATCCATATCTTTGACCTGTTGGTTTTACAAACTGCCAGAAACCTGCAGCATTTGCTGAAGAAACTACGTTCATCAAACCACTTTCTATTAAAGCAAGATACTTGAAATCGTCGGGTAAACCATTCTTCTTAAGTATCGGTTCAATGATAGGAAACCAACGATAGGCTCTTTTCATCATCAACATAGTACTCGATTGCCAAAATGTATTTGTGAGTAATTCTCTTTCCAAACCTTCGCGAACATAATACATATTTAAAGGTACTTTTTCGCCACAGAAATCTAATTGTTGAGGAACTTCAGTTGAAAAGATACGGTAACTTGTTTGAAAAGCTTTGCGGTAATTCTCATCAGAATTCTTTTCTTTAGCTGTAGAATATATTAAGGATTTGCCTCCTACCAATATGATCACAGTCATTACTATCGTAAAAAGTATTCTTTTGTAATTCATTTTGTAATTATGTTTTCGATTTATTATGGATATTTAGGTTAAATGAAAATAACGTTAACTAAATTGTATTATTGTTATGTTTTTTAATAACAATAAAAAAAAGAATCAAGAACTGAATTTCAATTCTTAATTCTTAATTTTTAATTCTTAATTGTCTTTAAAATGGAGACACAAAATCATTAAATAAAGGAGATATTTTGTCTTTATCAGATAATGTTGGATTGGTTACACCCCACACAATATTCAAATCAGGATCGTTCCAACGTACTGAACCTTCCGATTCTTTATTATAAATATTAGTACATTTATATGAAAAGATAGTATCGTTTTCTAAAGTTACAAAACCATGAGCAAAGCCTGGTGGAACCCAAAGCATTGTTTTATTTTCTTCAGTAAGCAACTGTATAAAATGCTTGCCATAAGTTGAAGAATCTTTACGAATATCAACAGCAACATCCATAACAGCACCTTTTATTACCCTCACCAATTTACCCTGAGCAAATGGTGGAGCTTGAAAATGCAAACCTCTTAACACTCCTTTCTGTGATTTTGATTCATTATCCTGAACAAAATTCAAGTCTAAACCAGCATCAATAAAACGAGAATGATTGTAAGATTCGAAGAAATATCCTCTGTCATCTTTGAATACTTGCGGCTGAATTACCAGCAAATCCTTTAAAGGAGTGTTTATTATTTGCATAATTTAAATTATTAATTGTTGCTTCTTAATTGTAAATTATAGATGAATTACTTCTCCATAAGCTGCGGCAACAGCTTCCATTATTGCTTCCGACATTGTTGGATGAGGATGCACTGAATTTAAAACTTCCTTACCTGTGGTTTCTAATTTACGTGCAACAACTGCCTCTGCAATCATCTCTGTAACATTATCACCTATCAAATGACATCCTAACCACTCACCATATTTGGCATCGAAAATTACTTTTACAAAACCATCTTTATTTCCACTTGCAGTAGCTTTTCCTGAAGCAGAATAAGGGAATTTGCCTACCAATATTTCGTAACCTGCTTCCTTAGCTTGCTTTTCGGTCATACCTACAGACGCTATTTCTGGATTGGTATATGTACATCCTGGGATGTTACCATAATCCATTGGTTGTGGATGATGCCCTGCAATCTTTTCAACACAGATGATACCTTCATGCGAAGCCACGTGTGCTAAAGCTGGACCATGAACAATATCGCCGATTGCATAATATCCTTCAATATTTGTGTTGTAAAATTCATCAACAAGCACCTTGCCTTTATCATATTTAATGCCTGTTTCGTCAAGTCCGATACCTTCCAGATTTGTTGCAATACCTACAGCCGAAAGTACAACTTCTGCTTCAACAATTACGTCACCTTTCTTGGTATTTATAGTTACTTTACACAAATCGCCGCTTGTATCTACGCTTTCAACAGTAGATTCTGTCATAACTTTCATGCCTTGTTTTTTGAAAGATCTTTCCAATTGTTTTGATACTTCTTCGTCCTCAACTGGAACTACATTTGGCATAAATTCAACCAAAGTAACTTTTGTTCCTATCGAATTATAGAAATAAGCAAACTCCGAACCTATAGCTCCTGACCCAACTACAACCATTGATGCTGGTTGTTTTGCCAAAGTCATAGCTTCGCGATAGCCAATTATTTTATTACCATCTTGTTTTAGGTTTGGCAATTCTCTCGAGCGAGCTCCAGTTGCTATAATAATATTGTTAGCAGAATAATCAGTTTTCTTACCATCTTTATCGGTTACTTCTACAAGTTTGCCGGGTCTTACTTTGGCAGCTCCCTGAATTATTTCTATATTATTTTTCTTAAATAAAAACTGAATTCCTTTACTCATATTCTCAGCAACACCTCTACTACGTTGCACCATTGCATTATAGTCGGCAATGATTTCTCCTTCTATTTTCACACCATAATCTGCAGCGTGAGATGCATAATTAAAAACCTGAGCACTTTTTAGCAATGCTTTTGTAGGAATACATCCCCAATTTAAACAGATTCCGCCTAACTCTGCACGTTCGATAACTGCTGTTTTCAACCCTAATTGTGAAGCTCTGATAGCTGCAACATATCCACCAGGTCCGCTTCCTATGACTATTAAATCAAAATTCATTTTTCCGTTTTTAGTAAATTATTTTAAAAAGATTTTTTTTAATATTTAATATTATTCCAAGTTTAGAAATAAAATGCGAAATTATTAAAATATTTCCAATTTATAGCTGTTCCTAAATAAAAAAAGCATAATTTTGCCATTTCTTATTATAAATCGTTTTATAAACAAAAAATAAAGAAATTAAGTTCAATAATATTTAACCTAATAATACAAAACAATGAAAAAATTTGATCCAGCAAGCAACATTCAAGATGTTTTACAATTTGGAGAGTTTGGTGATGTAAACCCTTCTATTACTGATTCGGCTACCTATACTTTTTTGGAAGCTCGTTCGATGACCGACACTTTTCATGGCGAAACTGAAGGTTGTTTTTTATATTCCCGTCATTGGAATCCTAGCAATAAATATTTGGCAGATGCTTTGGCAGCAATGGAAGGCACCGAATCGGCTTGGGTAACAGCTTCTGGTATGGGTGCTATTACTTCTGCAATTCTTCAATTGGTGAATACTGGCGATCATATTGTGTCGAGCATGACTGTTTATGGCGGTACTTTTGCTTTTATGAAAAATTATCTTGCTAAGTTTAATATTGAGGTTACATTTGTTGACACCACTAAACTAGAAGATGTTAAAAAGGCAATGCGTCAGAATACTAAGATTATTTATACCGAAACAATGAACAATCCTATGCTTCAAATTTCGGATATTCCTGCCTTGGCCGAGATTGCGAATCAATGGAATGCAAAACTTTTAGTTGATAATACTTTTACACCTATGATAGTGTCGCCTGCTCAACTTGGTGCACATATAGTATTGTATAGTATGACTAAATTTATCAATGGCAAGAACGATTGTGTTGCGGGTGCAATCTGCGCTTCTCACGATTTTATTAATGCTTTGAGTGATGTTAACACAGGCACAGCTATGTTGTTGGGTCCGGTTTTGGATCCGCTTCGTTCTTCAAATATTTTAAAGAATTTGCACACCTTACACATCCGTATGCGTCAGCATGGCGAAAATGCAATGTATCTTGCTAAAAAGTTTAAAGAAATTGGCTTGAAATTTCATTATCCAGGCTCACCTGAGTTGAAAAGTCATGAAACATTTTTAAAGATAATGAATCCCGGTTATGGTTTTGGAGGTATGATTGCTATTGATATGGGCACTGCCGAAAGAGCATCTGCTTTGATGGAAAATATGCAGAAACAAGGCGTGGGTTATCTTGCGGTAAGTCTTGGATATTTCAAAACTTTGTTTAGCAATTCGGGCAGCAGTACTTCTTCGGAGATACCTGAAGACGTGCAGAAAGAAATGGGATTAAGCGAAGGTTTGATTCGTTTTTCAGTAGGTTTGGATAATGATATCGAACGTACTTTTGAAAAGATACATACCTGTTTGAAAGAACTTAATTATTTATAAAGAAAGGCTTTTAGCTTTTTAGACTATTAGACTTTTAGTAATTATAAAAAAGCCTTCAGCATTCATTTGTTGGAGGCTTTTTCGTTTTTTATAAAATAGATTTTAAGAATTATTAAAAACCTTTCCGATGATACTTTACGCCATTCTTATGATACGTTACGTGCACGTAAACTATCATAAGAATGGCGTAAGGTATCATTAGAATAGGCAAAAATATCATTAGGAAAGGCAAATGTATAATAAGAAGAGGCGAATGTATAATTAGAAGGACGTAAGCTATCGTTTAAAAGACGTAAGCTATCATTAGAAGAGGGGAATGCTTCATTAGAAGAGACGAATGTTTCATTAGAATAGCGCATCGTCTGTTCTACTGTGTTTTGTGAATCATTATAATATATTTATTTTTAATTAGATTTAAGTTTAAATAAAATATTTATCTTTGTTGAGCGTTTTAATAAAATGAGAAACATGAAAAATGGATTAAAAATTATATCTATTCTATTATTTCTAGCATCCTGCAATGCTATTGATAAAAAAAATAAAGATAGCAATATTCAAACTTTAAATAAAGAAAAAGATACTACAGAAGAAATAATAAATATAGAAGAACTTTTAACGCATAAAGTTGAAGATACATCTATTGTTTTTAAAATTAAAGAAAATTGTGTTTTCTTCACCCAGTTAACTACTAAAGAAAGTGATTCGATAGAAAAAATTGATGCGGAACTTTACAGTATTTTATCTGAAGAATTAAATAACAATGCCAACAATGCCTTAGATTTGCTATCGAAACTTAAAATTAAAAACTATTGGTCGGATAAAAGATATGTGTCTTTTAAAACTAAAGAAAAAGAATATTTCATCGACACCCGAAAAAAAGATATTAAGACGCATTGCATCTTATTTATTCAAAATAAAAAGCCCGAAATAGTAAGCATAGAACCTTTGGAAGAAGATTCAATATTAAAATATTTTAAGAAATAATGATGTTTAGGGAAGTTAGTATCTTTGTTGAGTGTTTTAATAAAATCTATTAACCCTAGCATTTATGCTAGGGAATAGAAAAAAAGAA
>CAYRBL010000013.1:5424-20460 GCA_964422385.1 uncultured Bacteroides sp. | reverse complement strand
TTGATTTGTAAAAGTAAAAGCGAAATGGCTTCCGATGTAAAATTAATGCAGAATTACGTAAAATTAATTACGAATTACGAATTACGAATTACGGAAAAGAATACATAAAGTTGTATGAGAGCTAAAGTTAAAAAGACTTTTAGCATTTTGGGATGTTGGGTTGTTAGAGAAGAAGCGTAAAGTAGAAAAATAGCGAATTCAAATAAAAAAACAATTGGTAAATATATAAAAACAATGAGCTCCGATGCAATGTAAGTCTGCAGTTATACTTTACTAATGACAATATTTTGTAAAGTAGTGGTTGTTAATCCCTGACAGGTTTCCCCTCCTGTCAGGTATAAATCAAAAAAAACTTTTATACCTGACAGGAGAAAAAAAACCTGTCAGGATGCTCTTCTAGATTTGTCATATCACTTGGTGTGCTGAAAAGTATGGGGGCTCGCAATGACAATCGATGTAAAAAGAATGCAGAATTGCGTAAAATTAATTACGAATTACGGAAAAAACACAAATGTAATACAATATATTGGGTGTGTTTTTATGTATTTTTTCTTATTCTCTTCACTTAGCCCCTACCACTTAGATAATATTCAGGGACCTTTGTAGAGGAGCTTTTGTGTTGATGTCTTTTCTTAATATAGTTTAACGTTTATATATTGTTTTTTGTAAACCTATATTAGAACAAGATACTTCGGTACCCAAAAGTATATTCAATCAATTGAAGATAACATAAAAACTATATTAAAATAATATTTATACTTAAATAATACTTATAATTTTATAATAAGGAGTTAAAATAACGTAGCTTACCTGTTTACAACAATAAAAACTTATCAACCGTCGTTTGTTTATTTCTTTTTATTAAAAGTTTTTTTTATTCAAACATTAATTGTATTTTTGTTTATTGATATATTATGCATTATGCGTAGTTGCTTTTATAAAAAAAACAATAAAATCAAATTAGTTTTATGAAGAAAATTTTGGCAATAGACGATGAAAAAAGTATAAGATTTATTATAGAAAACACTTTTAATAAAGAGTTTGAGATTACAACAATGAGTAATGGAAAGGAAGGCTTATACTGGATGCAGTCGGGTAATTTGCCTGATTTGATAATCTGTGATGTAGAAATGCCTGTGATGGATGGTTTCGAATTTGTAAAAAAAGTAAGAAGCAGTGGCTTTTTCGACGACATCCCTATTATAATGCTATCGGGAAAAGAAGAAAGTAAGGACAAAATAAAATGTTTTGAAATCGGTGCTGATGACTATATCATTAAACCTTTTAACCCAAAAGAAATTATAGCCAGAATAAAGCGCAGGCTGCAAACAAGAGAAATTTATTTAGAAAGACGCGGAAACTAACACCTATTTACAATGGAAGAAATGAATTCTAAATTTAAGATTCTTTATATTGGAGATGAAATTAGTTTTGTAGAGCAGCTTAATGCAGCAAATGATAAATTTGAAGTGGTAATTCGCAAAAACGGATTGCTTGCAATAAACTGGTTAACCGATAACAAATTTAATGTTTTTCACGACAAAAAAGAAGTCACAAATAAAACATTTAGCAATCTTAAAATAGATGCAATAATTTGTGATATATTTATTCAAGGTATGAATGGTTTTGAATTCTTTAGAGAACTTAAATCATATAACAACTTTATAAATATTCCTTTTATTTTAGTTACTAATAAATTTGATTTCACATTACGCCGTCAAGCTTTTAGTTTGGGGATTGACGACTATTATGCATTTCCATTAAGTATGGAAAACTTATACGAAAGATTGCAATTTCTGAACGAATTTAAAAAAGAATTCAAAGCAAGCACATCAGAAATCAAAGAATTAGATATCCAACCTTACAAAACACCAGCATTAAAAAGATGTTTCGATATAATAGTTGCAGGTGGTACTATTTTAGGTTTATCACCTTTATTAATTATAACTGCTATAGCTATACGAATTGAATCAAAAGGCAAGGTTTATTACATATCAAAAAGAGTGGGCTCAAATTATAAGACATTTGATTTTTATAAATTCCGTTCTATGTATCCTGATGCTGACAAACGATTGAAGGAAGTTGAACATCTTAATGTGTATGAAGCTGATGAAGTGGAAGCAATTTGTCCACTTTGTGCACAATTGGAGGAAGGCAAATATTGTTCACCAATCGTTTATTATGATGGTGATAAAATGTGTGAACATATTGCTATAAAGAAAAGAAATGCAAAAAAAGCATTCTTAAAAATAAAAGACGATCCTAGAATAACCAAGATTGGTAAATTCATAAGAAACACAAGTATTGATGAATTGCCACAATTGTTTAATATCCTAAAAGGTGATATGTCGATAGTAGGTAACAGGCCGTTACCTGTAAACGAAGCCGAGGCTATAACCAAACAAGGTTGGGGAAAAAGATTCCAGGCAGCTGCAGGATTAACAGGCTTGTGGCAAGTAGAATTAAGGGGTAGAGATGGAATAATGTCGGAAGAAGAACGTTTTAGATTAGACAATGATTATGCTGACAATAATTCATTCTGGGGCGATATTAAACTTATAATGCGCACGTTTAAAATATTTATTCAAAAAGAAAATGTATAATTCAATAATTAAAAAAATATTGATAACATTTATATCTAAGCGACTAAAGAATATTTTAGTAGTTGGTTTGTTGGTTTGTGCTTTTGTAAATATAAATGCACAAACCAATGATTCATCACGTTTAATAGATCCAATATCTACTGATATTGTAACTATTATTCCACCATTATCTGTTTTAATAGACTCTGCATTAAACTTACCAATAATAAAAGTAAAAGAAGCAGAGCTTGCTTACAAAAAAGCTATGATTTTAACTACAAATAGAAATATATTAAAAGTAATAGGTTTTGAATCATTTTATAATTATGGAACTTCAGATATCTATTCTCTTAATAATGCAGCTAGTAGTCTTAATTCATCACTAAATTCATCTCAAGTAACATCTTCACGTTATGGAATTGGAACATTTCTTCGTTTTTCATTATATGATTTAATTGAGCGAAAAAATACTATTAAATTAGATAAAATAAGATATGAGGTAACATATTATGAAAAAGAAAATGAGAAACTACAAATCCGTAAACAGATTATTACAATGTATTACGATTTGCTTTTATTACAAAAGAAGCTTAAGATAGCTCATCAAGGATTAATTGATGCACAAACACAATCTTCAATGGGTGAAAAGGAATTTTCACAAGGTGAACTTAATTTGAGAGATCTTGCAGTTTTTAGGGATATGAGATTAAAAAGTCAAATTACTGTTGATACATATTGGAGTGAATTTATGATAGCATATACTATATTACAAGAAATGACAGGCATTAAATTTAGCAACTTAAAAAACATTGAATAAAGGATTATGAATATAATACAATTCTTAAGACTACTTTCAAAAAACATATTACTACTAATATTAATACCTATAATTTTAGCAGCAACTGTTACAATTTTGACTAGAGGTGAAAAAAAATCGTATCACTCTTCAACCACAGTTTATACAGGTATTGCATCCGGTTATAATATTGAATCAACAGGGGGATCATCTAAATTAGATTTCTTTGGTCAAAATAATGCTTTTGACAATTTACTTAATATTATCAAATCAAGAGAAACTATTGAAAAAGTTTCGATTAGTTTACTTGCCCAAAACCTAATGCTTGACAAATCAAATCCAGTTTATGTTAATTATTCAACATTTTCGAAAATACATTCAACCATTCCACCAATATTAAAATTATTAATTGACAAAAAGAGTTTTGACAAAACATACAATAATCTTTTCAAATATAAGAATAAAGATGAAAACAATTTTATTAATACACTTTTAAATTCATTAGATCCACAATATAGTTTTAAAGCTTTATCAGGAATATCAGCTCGAAGAATTCAAAGTAGTGATCTTGTTGAGATAAATTATGATAATGAAGACCCTGGAGTATGTATGCAAACTTTAATATTAATAAGTAAATATTTTGCTGAAAACTATAAGCAATTAAAAGCAGTACAAACTGATGATGTTGTAAGGTATTTTGAAGAGCAGGTAAACAGGACAAGTAATAATTTAAAAGCATCAGAAGATGAATTACTAGATTTTAATAAGACAAATAAAATTATTAACTTCTATGAGCAAACTAAAGAAATAGCAATAAAAAAAGAAAATATTGATGTTGAAATTCAAAAAATTCAAATGGATTTTGCTGCAGCTAAATCTGCTTTAGTTGAACTTGATAGAAAGCTAACTGATAAAGATAAAATATATTTTAAAAGCGAAGAAATTCTTAAAAGAAGTAATAAACTTTCTGCATTGAACTCAAGGATATCGCTAACTGAAATATACAATGAAGAAAATTCGATAACAAACGATGAGACCCTTAAAAACTTAAAGATTGAATCAGAAAGCATAAAAAAGCAACTAAATAATGATGTAGACCAGCTTTACTTATATGGAAAAAGTAGAGAAGGGCTTCCTATAAAAGAGTTATTATCTCAATGGCTAACAAATTCGATTAAAAAAGAAGAAGCTAAAGCTAGTTTAGATGTTTTGCTAAGAAGAAAAGCAGAATTTGGAGTTGTATATTCTTTATTTGCTCCAATGGGTGCAACTATGAAGAGAATTGAACGAAAAATTGGTGTCACTGAAAGTGAATATTTAGAATTATTACATAGTTTAACACTAGCTAAACTAAAACAGCAAAATGTAGAGCTCTCTTCATCATTAAAAATAGTAGACGAGCCCTATTTCCCAATTGAAGCCAAGGCCTCAAAAAGGAAAATACTAATAGTAGTAGCAGGCTTATTAGGGTTTATAGTTGTTGTATTTTCAATTGTTTTGATTGAGTATTTTGATTCCACTATTAAAACACCAGAACGATTTGAGCATCTATTAAAAGTTAAACTTGCTGGTATTTTTCCCTTTATACCTAAAAAGAAAAAATCATCTTCAGTTGATTTAGATTTTGTAACAAACAGAGCTATTGAAATGATGTCACAAAACATCAAACTCAAAATAAATCCAATTAACTCTCAAGAAACGGTTCGAACGAAGCCTTATTTAATTATCTTTTTTAGTACTCGAGTTAACGATGGAAAGTCAACAATTGTAGATGACATTGCTAATAAATTCAGAGATTATGGCGACAAAGTAATTACTTTAAAATACTTCTTAAGTAATCATAAAGAGCGTAAAGATGATAAGCATCAAAGTCATATTAATTATCATGATAATTATTTTTTCGAAGTCAACAATCAGTTTTTTGAAACAAAAAATATAGATGAACTTTTAAAAAAGAACGATATTCCAAAAAGCGATTATTTGAAATATATTTTTGTAGAAATACCTTCTATATTAAATAATCCATATCCATCGGATTTAATAAATGAAGCTGATCTTTCAATTATTGTATGTAGAGCCAATAGGAGTTGGAGTAAAGCAGATGCAAATTTGCTAACAGTATATAAAGAAATTTCTAATAATAAATTGTTATCGATCTTAAATGGTATCGAATTATTCCATATGGAATCTGTTATTGGAGAAATACCTAAAAGGAGATCTTTTGCAAGAAAAATATTTAAACGAATAATTAAGCGTCAATTTCACGAACAACTAAATTTAAAAAAATGAAGTATTTCTTGAAAATATTTGTAAAGAATAATAATTTTCTTTCATTAGCTGCAAATCTCTCTACTTCAGTAATGAATTTGATATCATTTATGATATTAGTTAGAATTTTAAGTCTTGGAGATTATGGTAAATGGGTTTTATTTACAACTCCAGCATCAATGATTGATATGCTACGTTTAGGATTAACCAGAGAGGCTACTGTTAGGTTTATGTCGGGTATTGATGAAAAAAGCAAAAAATATTTTTTAGGCTCTAGTTGGTTTGTAGGTTTAATTACAATAGCTGTAATTTCAATTATACTTTGGATAATCGTTTTAATTTTCCCAACATCTATTAAAGCATATAGCTACGAAGTTTTCTTCTATTACTACCCTTTGTTTGCAATAGCAAACTTGCCTTGGAATTATGCTGCTTCCATTTTACAATCACAAATGGATTTTGAAAAAATATTTTGGATTAAGTTTTTTAATATCGGTTCTTTTTTATTAAGTATTTTAGTTGTTTATTTAATAGAAGGGCAAAATCTAGTAGTATTGGATATTCTTTTTGTATATATACTCACTAATATTTTAACTTCTCTTTTCTGTATTTATAAAAAATGGACAGGTATTAAATTTATAAAATATATTTCTAAAAAAGATATTAATGATATTTTAACATATGGAAAATATTCAATGCTTAGTAAAATTGGCAGTAGTTTATTAAAAAGTGCTGACAGTTTTATTATTTCTTTTAGTGTTTTCTGTGGCCCCGTAGGAGTAGCTTTGTATGCAATACCAATGAAATTTATTGAATTATTAGAAATTCCGTTACGTAGTTTTGTATCAACAGCGTTTCCTAAACTATCAAGAGCTTGTATTAATCAGAATTACGAAGAGTTTAAAAAGATTTTCTACACATATACTGGTAGTATAACTGTTTTGTTTTTATTTGTTTCAGTTATAAGTATTATTTTAAATAAGTTTTTTATCTTGCTTTTAGGTGGAAAACAATTTTCTGCTCACATAGATGGATTATCATTGGTAATGATAGCATTTATTTTATATGGGATTATGTTACCTATCGACCGTTTTACAGGTGTCGCTCTAGATAGCTTAAATAAACCTAAAAAGAATTTCTATAAAATTATTTATATGGCAGCTGCAAATATTATTGGTGATTTTATTGCTGTATTTGGTATGCATGCTCTTTTTCCAGATCTACAAGTTGAATATCTTTTATTATTTGTAGCTATAGCATCTATAATTTTTACAATTATTGGGCTCATAATTGGATTTAATTTCTTGAAAAAAGAAGTAGATGTTTCGTACAGACAAATATTAATAAGTGGAGTTTATTTTTATAAAGAAAATGGGTTAATCCTATACAATAAATTTAAAGGAAAATTATCAAAATAAATATTTTTGTATGTTAGACAATCCATATTTGCATAAAACCGGAGCTGACAAATTTAGGAATCCTTATGCAATTGGTGGGTTTATTCTTGTATCCATTATTATTGGATATCTAATTGTTTTAAGCGATATAAGTATAGCTTTTGCATTGCTTATACTCCCAATGCTTATTATCATATTAAATAAAGTGTTTATTGAACCGTCTTTTGGAATGAATTTCATGTATATAATGAACTTTACTCTTATTGGACTATACAGATATATTCCAATAACTCTTGGTTATTATTTGGATATATTCTTATTTATGATTTTCCTTTCTCATTTCTTTAAGCATTTTAATATAAAAATGGACCTTTCGCCTTTAAAGAATGACCTGGTTTATCTTTCTCTTGTTTGGTTTGCATATATTGTTATGGAAATTTTCAATCCAGAAGCAGTAAGTTTTGATGCTTGGATGGCTTCTATGAGAGGTGAGGCATTGTACATGGTTTTGGTTATTCCGTTAGTATATTTGGTTTATGATAAGCCAAAAAATCTAGATACTTTTATGACTGTTTGGGGAATTCTTACTTTAATTGCTGCAGTCAAAGGGTTTCAACAAGCTTATCTACACCCTGATCCTTTTGAACAAAAATGGTTAGATGCGGGAGCTTATAAAACTCATATCCTTTGGGGGAAATTAAGAGTATTTTCATTCTTTACCGATGCCAGCCAATTTGGTGCTTCACAAGGACAAAGTGGAGTTTTAGGTATATTAATGTTTATAAATGCAAAAGGTTTTAAGAAAAAATTATTCTGGTTGACAGTTGGTATTGCAGGTTTGTATAGCATGATGATTTCTGGTACTCGTAGCGCTATTGCAGTTCCTGCAGCTGGTTTCTTTTTATACATTATTCTTCGAAAAAATCTTACAGTCATCATTATTGGTACCATTTTAATGTTGGGTATCGTTGGTTTTTTTAAATTCACCACTATTGGAAATACTAATTATCAGATACAACGAATGCGTACTGCTTTTAATCCGCAAAATGACGCTTCTATGAATGTAAGGTTAATTAACCAACGATCTTTTGCCAATTATCTTAAAACAAGACCTATTGGTGGAGGTGTTGGTCATGCTGGTATACGAGCACAAAAGTTTGTGCCTTATGGCTTTCTTTCCCACATTGCTACTGATAGTTGGTTTGTTATGATTTGGGCCGAATGTGGTATTATCGGTTTGTATTTACATCTATTTGTAATATTCTATATTTTTGGAAAAGGGGCTTACATCGTTATGTTTAGATTAAAAAATAAAGAATTAATTGCTAAACTTAATGTATTGCTTTGTGGTATGTTTGGTATAATTGCAGCAAGTTATAGCAATAGTTATTTCGGACAATTCCCTACTCATATCATAGTTTTTACAAGTATGGCTTTTGTTTTTCTTGGCCCTAAATTAGAAAAATATTTAGACCAAGAAGAAAAAGAAAAACAATTGGAAGCAAACAAACAATTAATAACAGTATAATATGGAAGGTGTATTAGTTTATTTGGTTTATGGCATGATACTGTTCACTCCTATAGGTTTCTTTGCAGGCTATTATCAGCATCAAAAAGATAAAAAAAGTGAAAAAGAAGAACAAAATAACGCAGAATAAGTATAACATCAAAGCAAAATCTTTTATTTATGGAAAATAATATTAAATATCCTCTAGTTTCGATTGTTTCTATCAACTATGATCATCCTGAAGTTACGTGCGCAATGCTTGAAAGTATGCGTAAAGTTACCTATCCTAATGTTGAAATAATTATTGTCGATAATGCTTCGCCAAACGATGATCCTGCTATTATTAAGCAAACTTATCCTGAAATTATTTTTATTCAAAGTGAAAAGAATTTAGGTTTTCCTGGTGGCAATGATTTGGGTATTCGTAAAGCTACAGGTAAATATATTTTCTTGTTAAATAATGATACAGAAGTTGAACCAGATTTTCTAGAACCTCTTGTTGAAAAAATGGAAAACGATAAAAACATAGGCATTGTTAGTCCTAAAATTAAGTTTTTCGAGCCTCCGCAACTATTGCAATACTGCGGCATCTCCCCTATCAATCTGCTCACGATTCGTAGTTTTGGTATTGGTAGTAATGAAGTTGATACTGGACAGTATGAAGTTGATACCGAACAAGCTTATGCTCATGGTGCTGCTATGATGCTTAAACGAGAAGTTATTGAAAAGGTAGGTTTAATGGCTGATATTTACTTTTTATATTACGAAGAATTAGATTGGTGCTACCGGGTGAGACAAGCTGGTTATAAAATTTATTATGTCCACAACTCATTGGTTTATCATAAGGAATCAGTTTCTACTGGCAGACTTAGTCCTTTGCGTACCTATTACATCAACCGTTCGCGTTGGTTGTACATGCGTCGTCATGTTAAAGGTTTTAATCTGATATTGGCTGTTTTATATCAATTATTTGTTTCTATTCCTAAAAATACTTTGGTTTATTTCTTAAAAAGTGATTTCAAAAACCTAGCTTCATACCATAGGGCTTTAAGATGGATTATCAAAAATTGGTTTGACCCTAAAATTCATGAAAATCCAAAATTATAAGCTAAATATATTTATAATATCATATTTATTAAAAATTAAATAGTACTTTTGTTTTATAATCACATTAAAAAAAAGAGTATGAATAATAAAAAAATACGTATTCTCGAAACTATTCGTCAAGGCAAAGTTGGTGGTGGCGAAACTCATGTTCTCGACCTTGTTAGACATATAAATAAAGATGAATTCGAACCTGTTGTTTTGTCTTTCACCGATGGCCCAATGGTCGATCAATTAAGGGGTTTAGGTATTCAAACTGAAGTCATCTACACCGAACGTGGTTTCAATGTCCCCTTATGGGGAAAAGTCAAGAAATTGATAATGGAAAACAACATTGATATCGTCCATGCGCATGGTACTCGTGCCAATTCCAATACGTTCTGGGCAGCCAACTCCTTAAATATTCCTTTTATTTACACCATTCATGGTTGGTCGTTTCATCAAGACCAAGCTTTTTTAATAAATAGACTACGAAAGTTTTCCGAAAGTTTTCTTACCTCTAGAGCCGACCTTAACATTACTGTTTCTAAGAGCAATCAGGATGATGGAATCAATTTTTTCAATATGAAAAACTCGACTGTTATTTACAATGGCATCGATCGCGATAAATTTAATCCTGCTAATGAATACAAAGATATAAGAACCGAATTTGGTATTCCAACTGATAAAACTCTTATCGGTTTTGTCGTTAGAATGACACTTCAAAAGGATCCATTTACATTGATAAAAGCTTTCCGTAAGGTAGTTGACTCTTCAAAAGATATTATTTTACTAATGGTTGGCGAAGGCGACCTAAAAGCTCAATGCATACAAATGTGCAAAGACCTAAAACTTGAAGATAACATCATTTTCAGCAACTTCCGCCAGGATATTCCCGATATTTTAAATGCAATCAACATCTATTGCCTCCCCTCACTTTGGGAAGGTTTGCCGATAGGTTTGCTCGAAGCTATGGCAATGAAAAAAGTTGTAATAGCCACACCTGTAGATGGTACCAAAGAAATTATTGAAGATGGCGTAAATGGTTTTATTGTGCCTCATCAGAATCCCGACAAGCTTGCCGAGGCTATTTTAAAGGTGCACAACAACAAAGATATCAGAAATAATATTGCCGAAAATGCTTTAAATACCATCATCAACAAATTTGATGTCATAAAAATGACGCGTCAGGTCGAGGTACTTTATCGTGATATTTTGAAAAAATAATTAATTTATAAATTACATTTCAATCTTAAGTTTAAAATAAACTAACAGTATTTTTTTTAGTGCTGTTAGTTTTTTTTTATTTATAATTTTCTTTTTTTTTATTATTGGTATGATGTTTTTAATTATAATAAAATAAGTTTTACTTATTGATTTTATAATTATGAAGAAAAAATGACTTTATATAATCATTTTATACGCATCGAAAATAAAAATACATAATTCGGTATCAAAAGTACTTTTTCAGATGAATTTGCTTTTATTTTGAAAAAAAACAAAAAAATATAAACTTTAATAAGAATATTTTTGATAATTTCATTTTTTAGTTCGATCTCAAAAATACCAATCTAGCTGATGAGATATTTTAGATTATTGAATAACTAGAACGATTATTTTGTCAGCAAGAACGATTATTTTATCAGCAAAATGAATTATATGTTTAACAAAATAGATTATCTGAGCAGCTAGTTGGATTATTTGTTTAGCTAGAACGATTATCTCTTTAGCTAGAACGATTATTTGTTTAGCTAGAACGATTATTTCATCTGCTAGAACGTTGGTACTGGTATAGTGATAGTTACAAAAAGCAAAAATATTGCTTATATTATTGCATATAAGGCTTTTATAAAATAAAGGAGAAAAATGATGATTTTTGATCATTTTTGTTTCATATTCTATAGTACTTTTTAAAGTACATAAAATAAGAAAATCATCATAAAACTAAAAAAAATCATACCAAAAAGAAAAACAAAACTTAAAAATATTCAAAAAAAAAGCCCCGAACAAGTTCGAGGCTTCTTAAATAAAAAGAAAATATAGTTAATTCTTAATTTTTAATTTTTAATCACCTAATTGCCGATTGGCAAGGTTAATTTTTAATTATTAATTTTTAATTCTTAATTCTTAATTGACTTAATGATTAGGCATAGCCTTAAGTTTAGCTTCCATTACAATTAAATCCTGTTTAGCATTTTTAATTTTCTTTTCGAATTCTTGCTTCAAAAGATCAGCATTTTTCGATTGAGCTAAGAAACCAATATTGTTTTCCCATAAACCAATGTCTTCTTTCATTTGGCTTATCTTATTTTGTAAGTTAATACGTTCTTTGCCAATAAATCTACTAGCATCAGCAGGGTTCATACGTTCAACTCTTTGATTAAAATTATGAGCAGAAGCTTCAGCATAATTAATCTTAAGTTTTTCGAACAATGCATTAATAGTTGAACGGAATTCGTTGTAAATCCTATCCTTATCTTGCATAGGAATAAAACCTATTTCAGTAAACTGACGTTGAAAATCTTTTAAAGCTTGTAAGTTTTCATTGCGATTTTCGCCAAATTGAAATTCTTTTACTTTAACAATTAGTTCTTCTTTCAGCTTAAGATTACCAGCTTCGTTTTCGTTAATATGTTTAAAGAATTCTTTTTTATTATTAAAAAATTCGTCGCAAGCAGCTCTAAAACGATGCCATATTTTGTCAGAAATCTTACGAGGAACAGGCCCAATTTCTTTCCATTGTTTCTGTAAATCCAATAAATCATTAGTTGATTTCTTCCAATCATTACTTAATTTAATAGATTCGGCTTGTAAACAAAGTTCAACTTTAAGATTGTAATTAGTTACCTGCTCATCTTTTAATTTATCGTAATATTCTTTTTTATTAGCAAAAAAAGTATCTAAATATGTTCTAAGTTTAAGCCATATTTCTTCGTTTTCTTTACGCCCAATAGGACCAATTGTCTTCCAGATTTTCATTAAATCTGTAATTTCATCAGTACTTTCCTGCCATTCAATTAACGATTTATGTTCTTTTGTTGCTATTTGTTCAGCCTTTTCGCACAAAGCATTTTTAGCTAACATATTGCCTTCATGCTCCTCTTTTTGTTTTTCATATAACTCACGTCTACGATCATTTATTTGATCAGAAATTGTTTTGAAACGTTCCCACAATTCATCTTTTTTATCTTGTGGTACTGGCCCAATACTCTTCCATTCGTCGTGATAATTTTGAAGTTTTTTGAAAGAACCATTTATAGATGTATCTAAAAGTAATTCTTCAGCTTTTTCGCAAAGTTCCAATTTACTTTCCATATTTTTTCTCATGTCAAGGTCTTTCAGTTCTTTGTTTATCTTCACTTTGTCGAAAAACTTCTCAACTAGAAAATGATAATTCTGCCAAAGATCACTTATTTCTGTTCGAGGAATCTGTCCAACATTTTTCCATCTTTCTTGAAGAGCTTTAAACTCATCATAAGTCTGCTTAAGAGTTTCATCAGAATTAATAAGTACTTTTAACTCTTCAATAATAGCATGTTTTTGAGCTAAATTATTAATCTTTATTTTTTCCTGCTCATCGTTAAATTTAGATTTCTTTTCTTTGTAAACATCAAAAGCAGCTCTAAATCTAAGTTCGAGATTATTTTCTTCGTAACTAAATTCTTCTTTCTTTCCACCGTCAGCAACAAACTTTTCTAATAAAGCTTGCCTTTCTTCTTTTACTATTTTTATAAAAGCTACTTTAATTGAAGCAACTTTTATCTTCACACTATTTATATCGTCAGTTGTTATGGCCTCTTCTAGTTTCAAAACTAATTGTTCTTTATCCAGAGTTTCATAATCAACATCAATTTCATCAACCAATTCATCGTGAATTTCACTCAAATCTAAATCAACAATGTCAACTGGTAATTCAGTCAATTCAATTGCATTGTTAGCCTTTGTTTCAATCTCTTCGATTTCTTTAATAAGATTTTCTACTTTCTCAGCAGGTTCTTCAATTGCTTCAAAAGATTCTGCAATTTCAGTTGCTGCATCTACTACTTCAATAGTTTCAGCTACAACTTCAGCCACCGGTTCTATTGTTTCTGCTATTTCATTAGGGGTTTCAGTAATTTCTACAACAGGTTCAATTACTTCATTTACAACTTCGGTAATTGTTTCTAATTTTTCTTCAGAAACAACTTCTGTTACCGCTTCTTCATTGATTTCTAATTCTACAGGAGCTTCAACTGCAACTTCGGCAGCTATTTGTTCGTCTCCATTTAAGTGTTCAGTAATTTCAACAACTGCTTCAATTACTTCGTTTGCATTTTCGGTAGTAGTTTCTACAACCTCGTTTTCATTTAAATTAACTTCGTTCAAAGTTACTTCTTCCTGATTTTTTTCAGGTTCTTTAGATAATGTATCCATATTGTTTTTCTGTATTATACACAGATTTTTGTATTCTCATTCCGGTAATAATTACCGAAAATCTGATTTAGTAGATCTGTAATTTAAAATAAAATTATTAAAATAGATTTTCTGTTTCCTCTCTTTGAAAAAGGTGAGCAAAATTATTAATAATTATAGACATTGCAAATTAATCTTTTGTTTATTTATATATTTATAGCTAATGATATAATATTAACTGTTTTAAAACTTGTAAAAAATATAATTATAAAATAAAAAAGCAATCAATTATTCAATACCTTTAGAGTTAAAAATGATATAACCAAAATTAAAAACAAAAGAAAAAGGCTGATCATAATGCTGTAAGTAGTTCACACTAATACTTATTGGACCAACAGGAGAATGGAACACCAATGATGATGAGCCCATATAATATCTATTGTCAAATAATTTACCATAAAAAGCACCATATTTTTCATTTTGTTTGATTTCTTTTATAGCTTGAAAAATATAAGCCTCAAATCGAAAATCAAAATTTTTAGCTATAACAAAAATATTCTTAACTCCACCAGCCATAAATTGATTGGCTCTATAAGCAGAAAGGAAAAGAGTTTTAGATTCAGGAATAGGCATAAAGGGCTCGGCAGCAAGAACACTAGAAGTGTAATTTGAAAATAAGTTTTGAGTAGAATAAAAACCTTCAAAATAAATACCAGGAATATATCTGCCATTTGGATTAAAGTACTTATCAAAAATAAATTTTAATTGCACCCAATTATGATCAAATAAAAGATCTTTTTTATAAGGAGCCGTTGATCCAGCTATGAAATTTTCAGTTCCCTTTACATAATTTAATTGAAAAAGTAAATGAGAACCTTTAAATGCATATTGTTTTTTATTTAATGATGACAACTCAAAACGCAAATTCAAACTATTAGAATTAAAACTGGTTTGATCGGCAACATCTATTCTGCTAAAAGTATTGGTTTGATAATATTCATTATCTAAATC
>CAYRBL010000013.1:0-5324 GCA_964422385.1 uncultured Bacteroides sp. | reverse complement strand
ATTACACTTGTAGCATTTTTACCAAATTGTTTATATTGTACCTGAACAAAGGCTTCATTTATCGGACTTGAAGAAATATTACCACCAAATTCTGCAACAAATCGCTTATCCCGTTTTATATCCAGATGAAGTTGATAAAACCCATTAGTATCATTATATTTTAAGGTTGGAGAAATGAAATCAATTTTATCGTCAGTTAATAATTTAAAATATTCTTTCTTTATATTTAGTAATAATGGAGATTTAAGGTTTTGGTATAATAATCTATTCACATAAAACTTTTGGTTTTTATTCAAACCTGAAATAGTGATATTATCAATTAATAATGCAGGTTTCTTTTTATTGAAATTATTTCGCTTTTCAGCAATAATTTCAGCTGGAATTGAATCTTTAACATAAACTTTAATTTCATTTAACTGTCGTTTAGCTGAAACATAACCGCTATCAATAAACTCTTTTGTATTGCTAAAATCAATTACATTCACCGGACGTACATTTGGCTCAATTAATACGCCATTGCTACATATCACAGAATAATCTGTCTTTTCCATCAACATATTCTGAATTTGAGAAATAACATTATCTTCTTGTGGGGCCGAATAATTTTTAACAACTTTGCTACCTATAATTATATCAGGCAAAAAATCATTATACATAATATTTGCAGGAAAATTATTATACATACCACCATCAAATAATAAGGTTCCATTTATTCGAATAGGCTTAAAATAGAAAGGGAATGTCATTGATGCACGAATAGCTTTTCCTAAGTCCCCATTCTTTAAAGTAACTGGTCCATTCTTATATATGTCGGCAGCAACACATCTGAAAGGTATAAATAAACTATCAAAATTATTTTTGGCAACAGCATTTGCACCTGCAAAAATTTCAAGAAATTCGAAATCCATTTGAAAAGGAGATACTAAATTAGTAGGAATTTTAGGTTTTATTGTTTGATCATAATTAAATCGCAAATCTATCCAAGATGCATTTGGTTTTTCTTTTTTAAAATAATAAAAATATTTTTCATCAATATTACCTGCAACCCATTCTGAAAACTCTTTCGATAGAAAAAGTTTTTCCATTTCATCTGGAGAATATCCAGCTGCATAAAGTCCGCCAATAATTGCTCCCATTGAAGTACCGGCAATGTAATCTATAGGAATTCCACTTTCTTCTAATGCCCTAATAACACCAATATGAGCTACTCCTCTCGATCCACCACCACTCAATACCAATCCAACTTTTTGGGAATTTGCATGAGAGCTTAAGATTAAAAGTAATAAAATGAATACTATTTTCTGAACTTTTTGCATCGTTATTTTATAATTAAATCAGATGCTAAAATTACTACTTTTATTTATATTATAAGTCTAATTATATTAAAAAAAATCAAAAATTAAAAAATCAGTTTTTATATTTATAATTAAATAATTATTTTATTGCTAACGAAAATAAAAATGAATAAAATGAAATTTCAAATTAATAAAATTATTAGCTTATTATTATTGATCATTAAATATATAATCTCTATAAATAGGAAGTGAAAGAAGCTAAAAAGCAAAAAAGGGTAGATGAATAGCAAAAGAACTTCGACGAATAGCAAAAAAGGATCGATGAATAGCAACTAAGCTCCCTTTAATAAGCTTCGAAGGTATTTTAATAGCTAAAGAACTTCTTTTAATAGCCAGCTAAGGTATTGAAATAGCTTAAGAAGTACCATAAAATAGCTTAAGAGTTATTTAAACCATAATAATTTCTAAAAACATAATATTTGCAGAAAAGACTATCTCAAACTTTGAGATTGAATACTTCCTGTTTTTTATTTAATCTCAAAGTTTGAGACTGTATTTATTTTATTTCTTTTCCAATCTCAAAGTTTGAGACTGTGTTTATTTTATTTCTTTTCCAATCTCAAAGTTTGAGATTGTATTTATTTCATTTCTTTTCCATTCTCAAAGTTTCAGATTGAATAATCTGCTCGGTAAACCCAATCTCAAAGTTTGAGATTGAAAGTTTTTTCAAAAAGACCATTTTGTTAATATTACGAATGTGAAATTAATTATTTTATTAATGAAATAAAACCAATTGCCCTTTATGATTAGGCAAAACATTTATGTCGTTTATTTGTAATTAGAAGAATTTTGGCCTTAAGACCAACAATAAAATATCATCACCACTCCCCATCTTAAACCTCAGGGACAAAAAGGATGTTGTCTTGTCCTAATATAGGTTGACAAAAATAATAAACCACGAATCCAAGAAAAAAGGCTTAAACTGACATGAATATATGTCAGCTTAAGCCCATTAACTTTTTATATTAATAAATAAATTAAATCTTAGCTAAAGCTTGATCTAAATCTGCAATTATATCTTCTACGTTTTCGATACCTACTGAAAATCTAACTAAACCATCAGTAATACCTGCACTTTCGCGAGAGACTTTATCCATTTTAGAATGGGTCATTGAAGCTGGATGTTGTATTAATGTTTCAACACCACCTAAAGATACTGCTAATATTGCAAGTTCTACATTGTCCATTAAAACCTTACCTGCATTTAAGCCACCTTTAACCTCAAAACTAATCATTGATCCAAAACCTTTCATTTGTTTACAGCAAAGATCGTATTGAGGATGAGATTTCAAACCAGGATATTTTATCCACTCAATCTTAGGATGACTTTCTAAATAGTCAGCAATTTTCATTGCATTCTCTTGTGATCTATCGATACGGATTGCTAAAGTTTTCAAACCTCTAATAACCATGTATGCTTGATGTGGGTCCATGTTACAACCCATATTTATCATCATCGCACGCAGTTTTTTATAAATAGCTTCTTCTTTTGCTACTATTATACCTCCAACGATATCAGCATGTCCATTGATAAATTTAGTCACTGAATGAAAAACAACATCAGCTCCTAATTCTAATGGTTGTTGCAAATAAGGACTGCAAAATGTGTTATCAACAACTAATAATATATTATTTTCGTGAGCCAATTTAGCCACAGCTTCCAAATCCGTAATATCCATTGTAGGATTAGCTGGAGTTTCGATAAAAATAACTTTGGTATTAGGTTTTATTGCTGCCTTTATTAATTCAATATTATCAGAATTAACATAAGTTGACTCAACACCAAACCTTGAAAAATGCTGCTCCATTACAACTCTTGAAGGGCCATAAACTGCAGCTGAGCTAACAATATGAGCACCTTGCCCCAATAAAGCCATATAAATGGTAGTAACAGCAGCCATACCCGAGCTAACAGCTATGCCTCCAAAACCATTCTCAAGTTCAGCCACTTGATTTTCTAAAGCTGAGATAGTAGGATTTCCAATACGGGTGTAAATATATCCATCACTTTCGCCAGCAAAACATGCTGCACCATGGTCAGCATTTTTAAACTTAAATGTTGAAGTTTGATAAATAGGCACAGTTGCACTTCCTAATGCATCTTCAAAGCCACCACCATGAATTAATTTGGAGTTGAATCCAATATTTTTATGTTTCATTTCGATATGTATTTTTTTTGCAAAGATACCTTGTTTTGCTCAATAATAGAAAAGAATTATTAAAATAAAATTATTATGCAAATGTAATGCCTTTATAAAAGAACATTTTGAATATTAAAATAATTAAAAATAATAAAAATGTTCCATACTTTAAAATATTATAATCTCTTTTGTGTCGACTTACTGATACATTTTCCTTTTGAAAACCCCTAGGACTAACAACGGCAGTAGCAACCACTAAAAATATAGGTAAATATATAAATATATTAAAGTGGACAATATATGGAACACTTATCAAAACTAAAAATAAAATACCAGATAAATAAGGCAACAATACTTGTGCAAATAAATAATAAATTCTGTTTTTGGGTATTGTTAAATCTTTATGATCTGCAGCTTTTAAGAAGAATGTGCGAGTGAAGTAACCAATAGTAATCAATACTATCATCGAACAAACCATCATTATTATTTCGCTAATGTCGTATTTATTACTATAAAAAATCCATTCAGAAAACTTGATGAATCCACTTCTTGTAATTGCACCAGCTATATATGCACCAAAAAACATATTAAATGAATTTATCAAACTCCATAAAAAGAATAATTTTAGAAACTTTAATTTTGTTTTTGAAATCAAAAAAAGCTTGTAAAAAAGCACAGCCATTAACAATGACAAAAATGGAGCTGCTCCAAATATAACGATGATATTAAATCTTGTCCATAAATATGAATAGGGGCCGACAAGATATATTATGTCGAAATAATCCATAATCTGTCGATATCTACTATTATAGTTTATAAAACCGCCAAAGCTGTGTAAGAGTGTAGGTATATTGTAGAGTGAACATACATATACCGTTACTATTTGATTTATGAAAAATATTATAATAAAAGATAACAAAAAAGAAATAGTTGAATTTAGATATGTATAAACTAATCGGTTTTTCAATTCTACATTTTCTTTTACACGAATAAAATCTATTTTTAAAAGTCGATATTCTTTTCTTATCCCAAAAATAAACTTTAAAACTTTTTTAGTTCCTTTTAAAGTTCCTTTTATAAATCGTTTAGGGGCTGTAACTATTTTTAACTTAAACTGTTTGAATCGTTGAGATCTTAGTTTTCGTTGCTCTCTTTCGAAGTAATAGGTAAATGTTCTTTTCTTTGACTTTTTACTTGAAATAGATTCTTTTTTAAATAAATTCGTTACAGGAGCTTTTATTTTTTTCAACAATAATTCACGTTCAAATTTAACGTAAATGTTAGTTTTCTTTTTCTTTGTTAAGTCTACTATTGGATTTATTGCTACTTTTTTTATCTCTTTTTGTATTTTTTTTCTCTTTATAGAGAATTTTCTTTTTCGTGATCTAGTGTTTAATTGTTCTTTTTTTGCAAATAACTTTTGAAATGATAATCTTAGCGCGGCATAAGTCTGTTTCCTACGCTTAATAGCGGCTCTTTTTATTAATTTATTGAAGTATTTATGAGGATTTGGAGTTGAATTAATTTTGAAAGTAGATTTATACCACTTTTTAAATTTCTTTAATATTTTTCTTAGCTTACTTCCCTTATGTTTTGAGTAACGCTTTCGCCTTGAAGGAGAGGACATTTCTTCCTTCTTCCAAACTTCTTTTTTGCCCGATTGATCAATAGTATCCTGCATAGATTTTTTAGTAAAACAGAGTACAAACTTAGGTTAAATATTTCAAACTGGAAAAGATTTAAGATTTATTATGAATAATAACGTTTTACTGTTTGTTAATACATCTTTAATATCATGTATTTTATATAAATATATTCTAATATTTTT
>CAYRBL010000012.1:8360-20779 GCA_964422385.1 uncultured Bacteroides sp. | reverse complement strand
ATCGGCTGACGGTGTTAAGACACCCATTGGCTTTTGGGTCGTATCGGCTGACGGAGCGAAGACACCCATTGGCTTCTGAATCAAACAAGCTGACGGAGCGATGGCATCAAAAAGCTTTTGAGGTCACCAATCCGAACTGATTACTCATTCCAAAAGTTTTTTATCTTAATCATAGATCCTCATATCAATTTATTGTCTTTTAATCTAAAACAAATGAATTTTAGTACCTTTCTTGAAAAGAAATTACATTTATTTGGTGCATTAAGAAAACAAATTCAAACTATCATATAATAGTTTTAATAAAAAAGTAAAAAGGTTTTTTAAATAATTAGACATTATTAAAATTCATAAATTAATATAAAAACAATCGTTTTTTACTCTATAAATAGCTTTAACTTGTTTTAATATTTAAAATAATTTTGCAAAAAGTATTTTATTAAAAAAATAATTGTACATTTGTACTTTATTTTATTTGTAAAATTCTTAAAATCGTTCTTTAATAAAGGAAAATAACACCATTTTAAAATCAAATTAAATAGCAATATGAAAACAAGTCAAATTATTTATAATGAAAACAGTGGATGGATCAACAAAATGGATGTTGATTATGCAAAAGAAGCTCAATTGGTATTTTTGTTCGGCAATAAAGATTTATTAAAAGAACAAAAACATATAGATTATATAAAAAACACATACCCAAAAGCACAAATAGTAGGCTGTTCAACATCGGGAGAAATATGTCAGGAAGAAGTATATAATAACAATATTATATGCACTGCTGTTTGGTTCGAAAAATCAAGCATAGAGATCGCTTCCGAATATATAAATTCGATGGAAGAAAGCTATATAATTGGTGAAAAACTTGCGACTAAGCTTGATAATAAAGAGCTTGTTCACGTATTAATTTTATCAGAAGGATTAAATATAAATGGCAGTGAACTAACCAAGGGAATTAACGATAAACTTAACAATAGAATACCCGTTACGGGCGGCTTAGCAGGCGACCAGGCCAACTTTTCGGAAACTGTAATTGTACACAACAAAGCAGGCGAAAAAAACTTAGTATTAGCTATTGGCTTTTACGGCTCAAGCTTAAAAATTGGATATGGTTCGATGGGAGGCTGGGATTCATTTGGCGTTGATAGAGAAGTTACCAAATCAAAAGGGAACATACTTTACGAATTAGATGGACAACCAGCTTTAGATTTATACAAAAAATACTTGGGAGACCATGCCGCCAATCTTCCTTCTTCAGCATTATTGTTCCCATTAAGTTTGCGCTTAAAAAACTCTGAGACATCGCTTGTGCGTACTGTTTTAGCGGTTAATGATAACGACGGTAGTATGGTTTTTGCAGGAGATATTCCACAAGGAGAATATGTTCGCTTAATGAAAGCCAGCCTTGATAGTTTAATAGACGGTGCAAATGGTGCAGCTGAAATGGCGACAACAAGTCTTCAAAATCCGAACTCTGAACTTGCCATTTTAATAAGTTGTGTAGGCCGTAAACTTGTTTTAAAACAAAGAGTGGAAGAAGAACTTGAGGTTATACGTGAGGTGATTGGAGGGAATGCTGCCATTACAGGATTTTATTCGTATGGCGAAATTTGTCCTTTAAAACCATTTGAACAACATTGCGAATTACATAATCAAACAATGACTATTACCCTCTTTAAAGAACTATAAATAACCATATCTTTTATGGAAAATAACTTGAATAAACTACTTGCCCGTCAAATAAAACGGCATTATGGTTCAGTTGACAATATTCCAAAAGAAATATCTGGATTAATTCAGGATATAAACAATACTTATAATGGTTTTGAAGACGATACACAATTGCTTCAAAATTCAATTGAAATAAGTTCGCAAGAATTAAGGGATGCTTATCAAAAGCTTAAAAAAGATGCTGAAGTGCAGAAAAGCACTATTAATAAGATTAAAGAAGCAATATATGCCCTTAATCCAAGCGATCAGAATAAAATAAATCGAGATGAAGAAGCTTCATCAAACAGTAATTATTTATTTGATTCTTTAATAAAACTTATTGAAGAAAGAAATCAAGCAATAGAGGAAACATTAAAACTATCGAAAGCAGTAGAGCAAAATCCTGCTTCTATTGTTATAACAAATATTAGTGGAGATATTGAATATGTAAATCCCAAGTTTTGTGACCTTACAGGCTATAGTAAAGAAGAAGTTATTGGTAATAATCCAAGGATTCTTAAGTCTGAAAACATTGCTAAGGAACATTTCGCAGCGCTTTGGGAAACTATTTTATCAGGCAAAGAATGGCGTGGAGAACTGCACAATAAGAAGAAAAACGGAGAACTTTATTGGGAGTTTGCGTCCATCTCTCCAATTATGAATGATCAAAAAGTTATTACACATTTCATAGCGATTAAAGAAGACATTACCGAAAGAAGAAAAATGGAAAACTTGCTTAAAGAAAGCGAGGATCTTCAGCGTTCGTTATTAGAAAATGTAGCAGTTGGTATTATGATCATCGACCCTGTGACCAAAACAATAGAACGTGTAAATAAATTTGCAGCAACTTTAATTGGTGAATCTGAAGAGAAAATAATTGGCAGTAGTTGTCAAAATTATATATGTTCTTTTAAAGATCATTCTTGTCCAGTTTGTGATAAAGGCCTTACTATTGATAATGCTGAAAAAGTACTTATACGCGCTGATAAAAGTGAATTATCAGTGTTAAAAACTGTAAAAAGAATACAAATAAAAGGTAAAGAAAAATTAGTTGAAAGTTTTGTAGATATATCTGTACAAAAGAAAGCAGAAGAGGAACTTTTACAAAGTATTCAGAAGTTTGAAGCAATAATCACTGCTTCACCAGATGGAATTGGAATGGTTTCACTAGATGGAAGGCTTCAACTTATGTCGGAGAAACTTGCAGAGATGCATGGCTATTCTCTAGATCAGAAAGAGGAATATGAATCGAAAACTATCTTCGACTTCATTGATCCTTCTAATCATATGTTATTAAATGAAAATATTCAGAAGCTTCTTTCTAGTAAAAAAGATCAGAAAATAACAGAATATCTTGCATTAAAAAAGGATAAAAGTAGATTTAATTGTGATGTAAACTCTGCTGTATTACTCGACCCTAAAGGGAATCCATCAAGTATTCTTTTTATTGAACGTGATATTACAGAAAGAAAACTTGCAGAAGAAGAAATAAAACGAAACGCAGGATTAATAAGTTCTTTATTAGATTCGATTCCTGATTTAATATTCTTTAAAGATGTTAATGGTAAATATATGGGTGGTAATCCTGCATTTGCAGAATTCTCGAACCGTCCAAAAGATCAAATTGCAGGTATTACGGATTATGATCTCTTTGATAAAAACAAAGCAGATAACTTTTTAATTCACGATAAAATTATTATGGAATCAAGAGTACCAAGCCATAATGATGTATGGATAACATTCCCAGATGGTCACAAAACCCTTTTTGACACCTTAAAAACACCATATTTAGGTCCAGATGGTTCTTTAATTGGAATACTAGGAATAAGTAGAGATATTACAGAGCGAAACAAAGCAGAAGATAAACTGAAACAAATATCTACCCGTTTAGCACTTGCCACTCGTGCAGGTGGAGTTGGGGTGTGGGATTTGGATATCATCAATAACAATCAATTATGGGACGATCAAATGTTCGTTCTTTATGGAATTGATAAAAATAGTTGTCTTAATACAAATGAAGTTTGGAAAAATGGAATACACAAAGATGATATTCTAATGCTTGAAAAAGAAATTAAGATGGCTATCGCAGGTGAGAAAGAGTTTAATACTGAATTCAGAGTTGTGTGGCCTGATGAATCTATACATAACATAAGAGCACTTGCTATTGTGCAACGGGACGATGCTGGAAACGCATTAAGAATGATAGGCACCAACTGGGATATTACAGAACAAAAAGAAAACGAAGCTCGTATCTTAAAAGCAAAACAAGAAGCAGAAACTGCGAATAAGGCTAAAAGTGTTTTCTTAGCTAATATGTCACACGAAATAAGAACTCCTTTAAATGCTATTATAGGTTTCTCACAATTAATGAATCGTGACAATTTATTAACTAGTTCTCAAAAAGAATATAATTCTTCAATTATACGTGCAGGTGAACATCTATTATCATTAATAAATGACATTCTTGAACTTTCTAAAGTAGAAGCAGGTAGAGTTATATTAAACCCTACCAATATTAATTTGCATTTATTGTTGAATGATATGCAAATGATTTTTAAAGAAAGGACAGAATCAAAACAACTTCAAATAATATTTGAAATAGCAGAAGATCTTCCTCAATTTGTAATTGTTGATGAAAACAAACTACGACAAATCTTCATTAATCTAATTGGTAATGCTGTTAAATTTACAGATCAAGGAGGAATAGCTGTAAGAGTACGTGTTGATAAGCTAAATGAAGACACTAATAAACTTGTTGTGGAGATACAAGACTCTGGATTAGGTATACCTGAAGAAGAAATTGGTAGTCTTTTCAAACATTTTGTACAGACTACTACTGGTATAAATAAAGGTAGTGGTACTGGCTTAGGCTTGGCTCTTAGTCGTGAATTAGCAATTTTGATGGGAGGTGACATCTCTGTTTCGAGTCAAGTAGGGAAAGGAAGTATTTTTATATTAAATATAGAAATAAAAGAAGGAAGCGGCGAAACTAAAAAAGGGAATAATATCAAACGAGTTATTGGTATTGATAAAAAAGACATCCCTTGTAAAATTTTAGTTGTAGATGACAAAGTCGAAAACTTAAAAGTTGCTACTAGTCTTCTAAAATTAGTAGGTTTCGAAACAAAAGAAGCCATTAATGGTGCTGATGCTATAGTGAAATTTGAAGAATGGAATCCTGATCTTATTTTAATGGATATCAGAATGCCAGTGATGGATGGTTATGAGGCTACACGCATTATAAAACTTACTGAAAAAGGAAAGCATACTCCAATTGTAGCTTTAACAGCAAGTACTTTTGAAGAAGAACGTCATAAAGCTGAATTACTTTCAATGCAAGGTTATATCAGCAAACCTTTTAGAGAGAATGATTTGTTTAACACAATACAAAATATTCTTGGTATTAAATATATTTACGACGATGAAGTTGCTCCGGTAAATGAAAAGTATCTATTTAATGATATAAAAATAAAAGAAGACATCTCAAATTTGTCAGATGAATTTATTATTCAAATGATAGATGCTATTGCAATTGCAGATTTGGACACACTTATTGGATTAATTAGAGACATAGAATCCTTCAATCCAAAACTATCTCAACATTTGTTACAGTTTGCAACTAATTATGAATACGAGAATTTACATAAGTTATTAATTAAGCAGGAGGATTAAAAAATGAAACTGCATATTAGTTCAAGTTTATTTGGAAATAGTAAAAGAAACTGTTTAAAATCTAATAGAAATATCTATTTAAGTTTATTTCTTTTTTGGCTTATAACTGTTTTTAGTCCTATAGTTGTAAAAGCTATACCTCAAAATAAAATCTTTATACTTCACTCCTATTCTCAAGAATATCCCTGGACTATGGCTCAACATAAAGGTTTTATTGAAACAATAAACTCCCATTTACAATACAATGCTTCATATACAGTAGAGTATCTCGACACTAAACGCCACCCTTATGATTCCATTTATGCTAATGAAATGGAAAAGTTTTTGCTTTATAAATACAATAATTACCAACCTTCAGCTATATATGTTACAGATGATGACGCCTTAACTTTTGCAAGAAATCGTTTAACTCATATCTTCCCAAATATACCTATTTTCTTTTCTGGCATTAATAATTTCGATGTTAAAAAGAATTTGAATCCTGATCTTTTTACAGGTGTTTTTGAACTAAAAGATGTAACACCCAATATTGAATGGTTGTTAAAAATGGATAAAAATGCAAATGACATTACATTTATAGGTGATGGAAGCAATACGTATAAAGCCATTGAACTAGATGCTAGAAAAGACCTAAAATCTTATAATCTACACACAACTTTTATTGTTGAAAAAAGACTAGATATAGTTTTGGATAAACTTAAAAAACTTCCTGGTAAATATATAATACTAACTACTCTTGGTGGTATGACAGACTCAAAAGGCGAAATACTTTCACTTAGGGAAATTATGAAAAGTTTAGCCCAAACTGGACGTATAATTATAAGTATGGAAGATGGCTATATTATTGAGGGTGTATTAGGGGGCAATGTTACAAGTGGAAATAATCAAGGTGCATCTGCAGCTCATCAATTACTTGAATATTTAAAAGGGAAAAAGGTTTCAGATATCCCAGCTATTACAAAGAGCCCAAATGCTTGGATTTTTGATGATAATATCATACAAAAGTTTAAAATTAATCTTCCTGAAAACATAAGTAAACAGGCTGTAATATTAAATCCAAGATTAAACTTTTATGAAAAATATAAAAATGCTATTTTAGGTAGTTTAATTGGCATAGTTCTCCTCTTCTGCATATTTATTACTATAAGTCTTTTTGTTTTATTAAGAAAAAATCGCGACCTCGAAGCTGCTCGCAATATATTACGTGATAGCGAAGAGTCATATCGCAATCAGTTTGAAAACAATTCAGCTATGATGCTTTTAATAGATCAAAATAATGGTTCAATTATTGATGCTAATAAAACTGCTATTGCCTTTTATGGTTATACTAAAGACATACTTCTTCATATGAATATTTCTGACATAAATACACTTCCAAGTCCCGAAGTATGGAAGTATATGTCTTCAGTTAAAGAAGGTGAAGGTATGAATTTTAATTTTCAACATAGGCTAGCAAATGGCAAAATAATCGATATTGAAACTTCTGTTAGTAAAATACTATTTGGTAATCGTCCAGTATTACATTCAATAATATATGATATTACGAATCGTAAGCAAGCTGAAGAAAAACTTGCTAAATATACTTCGCAAATTGAAATTAAAAATACTGAATTAGATGCTGCACTTGCTAATGAAAAACTTGCAACTATAAAAGCTAATGAAATGGCTAATAAAGCTGAACAGGCTAATAAAGCTAAAAGTATGTTTCTAGCAAATATGTCTCACGAAATTAGAACTCCACTTAATGCTATTATAGGTTTTTCGCAGCTAATGGATCGTGGCAAATTATCTCCTGAAGTTCAAAAAGATTATCTTACATCTATTATAAATGCTGGTGAACATCTATTAACTCTTATAAATAATATTCTTGAATTATCTAAAGTTGAAGCAGGTCATATATTTCTGAATCCAACAAATATTAATTTACATACCTTGTTTGATGATATAAAAGTTGTTTTTAATGATCAATTAAAAAATAAAAACCTTCACTTTTTATTAGAAATAGCTGATGATCTTCCCAAATATGTATTTATTGATGAGAATAAACTAAAACAAATTCTCATTAATTTAATAGGGAATGCAGTTAAATTTACTGATCACGGGGGTATTGCTGTACGTGCCCGTGTTGATAAACTTAACGACATAAGTAAATTAATTGTAGAAATCCAAGACTCTGGTTCAGGTATTTCTGAAAACGAAATTGAAAATCTTTTCAAGCATTTCGTTCAAACAACTACTGGTATTAACAAAGGCAGTGGAACAGGCTTAGGTTTAGCTCTAAGTAAGGAACTTATTAATATTATGGGTGGGGATATTACTGTAAAAAGTGAGTTAGGCAAGGGAACTATTTTTACATTTAATGTTGATTTAAAAGAAGGTGACATTAAAAAATCTGAAGCAATTGTTGTTAAAAATATTATTAGAGTTGATGACAATCAAAAGAAATATCTAATACTTGTTGTTGATGACAAAATAGAAAACCAGAAGATTGTTGTCAAATTCCTAACTATGGTGGGCTTTGAAACTATAGTTGCAAACAATGGGAAAGAAGCCATTGATAAGTTTGAAGAGAATAACCCTGATCTTATTTTAATGGATATGCGCATGCCTATTATGGATGGTTATGAAGCTACTCGTAATATTAAACTTACAGAAAAAGGTCAACAAACTCCTATCATCGCTTTAACAGCCAGCTCATTTGAAGACGAACAAAACAAAATAGAGAAACTAAATATGCAAGGTCATATTCGTAAACCATTTAGAAAAAATGAACTCTATAATGTGATAGGTAAGATACTTGACGTAAAATATATTTACGACGAACAAGCTGATAATACAGCTAAATCTGCTGTCAAAGACACTGATTTTATTAAAAAAGCAATTGCAAACTTACCCGATAAACTTGTTTTAAAAATGTTAAATGCAATTGCAATTGCCGATTTAGACATCCTTCTTGAACTTATTAAAACTATAGAAAAAGAGAATATAGATCTTTCAGATTATCTAAAAAACCTTGCAAATAATTATGAATATGAAAACTTACAAAAACTATTAATTAACAAATAGAGATATAAAACTATGAAAAATACTATTGAAATTAATACTATTTCCAATATTCTAATAGTTGACGATGTACCTGCAAATCTAAAAGTACTGGGTGATATTTTAAAAGGCGAAGGTTACAAAGTTAGGCCTGTTCCTAATGGAAATTTAGCCTTGCAAGTTGCGGCCAAAGAGAAACCAGACTTAATTCTTTTGGATATTATGATGCCCGAAATGAATGGTTATGAAGTTTGCCAAAAATTAAAAGAAGATGCTAATTTAAACGACATTCCTATCATTTTTATATCTGCTCTTAGCGATACTAAAGACATTGTTAAAGCTCTTAATTCAGGTGGTGTTGACTATATTACCAAACCTTTTCAATCAGAAGAAGTGAAAGCAAGAGTTGCGACACATCTTAAAATTTGTAAACAAAATAAAGAATTACTTAAACTAAATGCTGAAAAAGATAAATTCTTCTCGATTATTGCACATGATTTACGCAGTCCTTTAGGAGGATTTATGAGCTTAACTGAACTGATGACTAATGAGTCAACTGAATTTTCTATTGAAGAACAAAAGGAACTTCTATTTAATTTATTCCAATCGGCAGGCAACATATTCAATCTGCTCGAGAACTTACTCGAATGGGCTCAAATGCAACGTGGTTTGATTCCTTTTAACCCTCAATTGCTCTCTCTAAACGATACTGTGAACGAATGTATTGGCTTAGTAAATGAAACTGCCAGAAAAAAATCAATAGATATTACTCATAATATTGATACGAATATAAAGCTTTTTGCAGATTCAAATATGATCCAAACTGTGATTCGAAATCTTGTTTCAAATGCTATTAAATTTACATCAAAAGGAGGAAAAATCAACGTATTTGCAGAGATTAATGAAGAACATCTCGAAATTTCTATTAAAGATTCAGGTATTGGGATGAGCCCTCTTCTATTGGAAAATCTATTTCGTATTGATGCAAAAAACAATAGAGAAGGCACCGAAGGCGAACTTAGTACGGGCTTAGGCTTAATACTTTGTAAAGACTTTATTGAAAAACATAATGGAAGCATTTGGGCAAAAAGTGAAGTAGGTATTGGTTCTACTTTTACTTTTTCAATACCTTTTCATACATAAAATAGCTTAGTTTCGCTTTTTATTAATTTTCTTATTTTACAAATTATCTTCTTTTAGATAATTTAAAAATAATTTCATACCCTCTTTCTTTTTTTCATCAAGAATAAAGTTTACGTTATTGGTTAAATAATCGTAAGCATCAATATGTTTAGGTACTTTATTAGGGTACATTGCTATTGCTTTTTCTTTGTTTTCAGCTCCAAATTTAATCGCATTGTTGAAGCTCGTTTTAAAGTCATCGGGCAAAGATTTGTTGGCAATCCAACAAGCAAAAACAAATGGTAAATTAGTAAAACGTTTCCATTCTTGAGCTAAATCATACACATAGAAATAAGTATCGTCTAAATGAAAGGTCTTATCCCCTATCAAAACTGCTGAATCAATAGTTTCTGCAGAAAAATCATCTTCTTTGCATAGCTTTTCCCACATAGGTTCAATTTTCCAGAAATGTTTGGCCAACACCTTTACCAACTGAACAGAGGTACGTGAATCGTAGTCCAAATAAATCTTATCAATTAAATGTAAAGGCTTTTTACTTACAAGCAAAACAGTTTTCACAGCATCATTTGCACCTATGCAGTAATCAGAAATAATTTCGTGATAGCTTAAAAATGGGATTATTGCAACTGGAACTATGCCAACATCTATGGTGTTATTTATTAGTTTTTCGGCACAAGCTGAAGGGACATCTAATATTATTTCAGTGTCGGTTAGTAAGCCTGAGTGTTCCAATCCATATAAGAATGGTATTGTGTTTAAATAAGATATGGCAGATATTTTAATCATTGTGTGTTTAGATTTGCGAGTGCAAAGTAACGTTAATTCTGCGTACCCTGCAAACTTTTTTATAAACAAAAGCACGGTGAATAAGTTTTTACAAATTATGAATTTTGAATTATGAATTATGAAATAATTTAGTAAGCTTATTAAAAAAAAAGAGTTAAAAATAATTTTCTTTTGAAAGGTAATATCAATTATTTAAGGCATTATTTTAATAATTAAAATAAGTTTTACAATAATTCTTTTAAAAATTTGTTTTGGTATGATAAAAAACAGTACTTTTGCGTTTATTAATATTACTATAATTAAACAAAAAAAAATAATACATACACTATGAATAATGAAATATTAAACCTAGAGCCTAAGCCTTTATGGAAACATTTTTACAGTTTGACTCAGATTCCACGTCCTTCGAAACATGAAGAACAATGTAGACAATTTGTAAAAGAATTTGGCGAAAAATTAGGTCTACATACAGTGGTAGACGAAGTTGGAAACGTGATTATCCGTAAACCTGCTACTCCTGGTATGGAGAACAGAATGGGTGTGGTTTTGCAAGGCCATTTAGACATGGTTCCACAGAAAAATAGTGATAAAGTTCACGATTTTACAAAAGATCCTATCGAAACCAGAATTGATGGCGAGTGGGTGAAGGCAAACGGCACTACATTAGGTGCTGACAACGGTATGGGTGTAGCTGCGGCTATGGCTATTCTGGAAGCTACCGACCTTGAACATGGTATGGTTGAAGCTTTGTTTACTATTGATGAAGAAACTGGAATGACTGGTGCATTCGGTTTAAAACCAGGTTACTTAGAAGCAGATATTTTAATGAATCTTGATTCGGAAGATGAAGGCGAATTGTATATTGGCTGTGCTGGTGGTACAAATGCTACAGTAACTTTCAACTACAACGAAGTGGATGTTCCTGCAGGTTTTATTGCTTATAATCTTACAGTAAAAGGTTTGAAAGGTGGTCACTCAGGTGTTGATATTCATTTGGGTAGAGGCAATTCAAACAAACTTATCAATCGTTTTATCAAATTAGACCATGCTTGTTGTGGCTTAAGAGTTGCTTCTTTGAATGGTGGTAGTCTTCGCAATGCTATTCCTCGCGAATCCTTTGCTGTTGTTGTGATTCCAGCTGATAAAAAAGAATGTTTTTTGAATAAAGTTAAGGAATATGAAACAACAATTCGCAAAGAACTTTCGGCTGTTGAACCTGATTTAGTTGTTGAAGCAGTTCCAACTGAAATGCCTGCTAAAATCATGGACGAAAAAGCACAAATTACCTTTACAAATGCTATATATGCTTGTCCTAATGGTGTTGTTCGTATGAGTAACGAAATGCAAGGCTTGGTTGAAACTTCTAACAATTTAGCTATTGTAAAAGTTGAAAACGGTTCAGCAACTGTTTTATGCTTGTTAAGAAGTTCTGTTGATTCGGCTAAGGCTGATCTTGAAAGCCAGATCGAATCAGTGTTCCATTTAGCTGGTGCTTCCATCGTTTTTGATGGTCAATATCCAGGTTGGAAACCTAATCCAGAATCTCCAATCCTTAAAAAGATGTTGGATATTTATAACAATAAATTTGGTAATGTTCCAAAGATTTTTGCTATACATGCTGGTTTAGAGTGTGGTTTGTTGGGTGGTGTATATCCTAATTGGGATATGATTTCGTTTGGTCCTACCATTCGTTTTCCACATTCTCCTGACGAAAAAGTTAACATTGCAAGCGTTGTTAAATTTTGGGATTTCTTAGTTGAAACTCTTAAAAATGTACCTGTAAAATAAGAAGTGCCTTAAGTACTTAAAGTGTCTTAAGTGCCTTAAGTTATAATGTATAAAAACCTTCATCATTAAGTTGATGGAGGTTTTTTTATTTATAATATGAATGATTTCAACTTACATAACTATGCATTCAACACGCATAGCTATCCGTTCAACACGCATAACCATCCGTTCAACACGCATAGCTATCCGTTCAACACGGATAACCATCCCTTCAACAAGCATAGCTATCCGTTCAACACGGATAACCATCCGTTCAACACGGATAACCATCCGTTCAACAC
>CAYRBL010000012.1:0-8260 GCA_964422385.1 uncultured Bacteroides sp. | reverse complement strand
ATAACCATCCGTTCAACACGGATAACCATCCGTTCAACACGGATAACCATCCGTTCGCAACGGATAGTTGCGCGTTTTCATACTTGCCTGTTTATATGCACTCTAATTTTAGTAAAAAAAAGATATTTTGGTATTTTCTTCTATTAAAAAAAATAAAAAACGTTTTTAAACTATAAATACTGTATATAATCTAAGTACTCTAAATACTTTTTATTTTCTTAATGCTATGTTAAATATTAAGCTTTTGTTGAAAATAGCATTAATTTTGCAAAATTAATTTTGAATAAAACCATTTTATCATTAAAAATCTATATGAAAAACTCGTTTAAACTTCTTTTTATCATTACTTTTCTGTTATTTGCATCGCATTTCACTTTAATATCACAAAATAGTTACAAACCTATTAATACAGTTATAAAACCTGGCGACCCTATGGGGAAAGGTAGAATTACGGGTGTAGTTATTGACAAAGAACTGACCAAAGCCGTTGAGTATGCCAACATTGTATTGTTTAAAGCTAGCGATTCAACGATGGCTGGAGGTACAATTTCGGATAATAATGGTAATTTTGTTATAGATAAAGTGCCTTACGGCAAATATTATATTGTAATAAGTTTTATTGGTTATAAAAATCATAAATTACCTAATATTATTATTGATCAAAAGGCAACTAACATCAATCTTGGTCAGATAATGTTCTCCCCTGCTGCCAATAGTTTGGATGCTGTTAACATTAATGCTGAAAAAAGTCTGGTGCAATTCTCACTAGATAAAAAGATAGTAAATGTCGAAAAAAACATGGTGAGTGCAGGAGGCTCGGCAGTTGATGTGTTGCAGAATGTGCCTTCAGTAACTGTTGATATAGATGGCAATGTAAGTTTGAGAGGAAGTACTAATGTTAATATTTTAATTGATGGTCGTCCTTCGGCAATGGCTGGAACAAGCAGGCAAGCTGTACTGGAACAGATACCTGCAAGCTCAATTGAAAGCATTGAAATTATTACAAATCCTTCTGCTAAATATAATCCTGATGGAATGTCGGGTATTATTAATATTAAATTAAAAAAGAAAGTTGCAATTGGGCTTAATGGTTTAGCCACTGTAAGTATAGGTAGCAGTAATCGATATAGTAGTTCGCTGAACCTCAACTATAGTACAACAAAATACAATCTATTTGCATCTTGGGATGGAAGATTAAATACTATGAAGTTTTTAGGGGATACCTATCGTAATGCTACTATTGCCGACACCATTAACAATACTTTTCAACATAGCGAAGGTACCCGAAAAATGAATGATAATAATTTTAAGATAGGTACTGATTTATATTTAAACAAAAGAAACACCTTAACATTATCAGCTCAATATAGCATTAGCAATGCTGATAGGCCTCAAACTTTAAACAGTAAAACCACTTATAATTCTGGAATCATTAATGATTATTTTATTAAAAATAATGATGAAAACGAAAAGGACAATTCTCAAACCTACGTTTTGAATTATAAAAAGACTTTTGAGCAGAAGAACAGAGAACTAACTTTAGATGTTTCCTATAATAATTCGTTTAACGAAGAAATTACGGACATGAAAGAAACATATTTCAACAACGACCTCAGTCCTTCTATAATACCACCTTACAAACAATTGCAGGATGACAAAGGCAAAAACCATGTCACAAATATTCTTTTAAATTATGTACATCCTATTTCGGATAAACTTAAAATAGAAGGAGGCTATCAAGGTATCTTCCGTAGTGTTAACAATGATTTTAACATTAAAAACTATAATGACTCTATTGGACAATACTTAACGAATGAAACTGCTTCTAATAATTTTATTTATAACGAAAGCTTTCATGCACTTTACTCCACTTTATCCAAAGAATGGGAAAACGGTTTTTCAGCTCAAATTGGCTTAAGAGCAGAGCAAGCATATACGAATTCAGAGCAAATAACACAAAAAAATAAAGTTGAAAACAACTATTTTAATTTGTATCCAAGTGTGCATTTATCAAAAAAGCTTGCTAAGAAAAACGAGATACAATTAAGCTATAGCCGTAGGGTTAACCGTCCTGACATTCACTCATTAAATCCATTTAAAGATTATAGTAATCCAATAAATATTAACTTTGGTAACCCATATTTAAAGCCAGAATATATAAATTCATACGAAATTGCACACTCTAAAAACTGGGAGAAAACCTCTTTAATGTCTACTGTTTTCTATCGACAAATAAACGATGTAATGAAGAGAGTAAGTTGGATGGACACCTTAGGTATAAGTTATTCAACAACACAGAACTTATCAAAAGGAGTTTCCTATGGAGTTGAGTTAATAGCCGATCAGGAACTCACAAAATGGTGGCGACTGAATATTAGTTTTAGTTATTTCCGCACCATAATCGAAGGTAATATCAACGACGGAAGCATTACAAACGACAACTATAGCTGGACTTCTAAGCTTAATTCTTCGATGAATCTTAACAAAGGACTTTCCATACAAATTTCTGGTAACTATCGAGCACCGATAGTTACACCACAAGGCAAGATGTTTGCAATGTACTCAGCTGATATAGCAGTTAAAAAAGATATCATAAAGGACCTACTTAGTATGAGTGTTAGGCTAAGTGATATCTTTAACACCCAGCGTTTCGATATAGAGACTTTTGGTGATAATTTTTACTCAAGAATGCAACGTAAACGAGAATCGAGAATCTTATACTTTAGTGTTACCTATAAAATCAATGGAGGATTAAAACAAAAGCCTGCAAAACGCCCTAATGATGGCGGTGGAGGTGACATGAATGATAAAGAATTTTAACAAAATAGTATTTTAAAAATAACTTCAATCTTATTTACTTTTTTCTTTTATCTAATCATTGAATAATAATTAGTATCTTTGAGAAATTTTTCAAATGAATTCTTTAAGATATTTAATTTATGAATGCTTTGTTTAAAACAAAAAAGAATATGTTTAAAATACTTAAAAAGTTAAGTGTTATACTAATTATAATACTTCTTACAAATAATATAAAGGCTCAATCGAAAATAGATAGCTTAAAAAGCAAGCTTAATTATAGTACAACTAATACTAAAATCGATTTATATTATAAACTTTCATTGTCATATATTGAAATTTCTGCTGACTCTGCTCTAAAATTTGCAACCAATGGCTTAGCGCTTATCGATGCCAATCATGGATTGTATAAAAAGTATGATTTTTATGATATTATGGGTTCTTGTAATGTTGGTTTGTATAAGTATAAAATTGCATTACAATACTTCCAACAAGCTCTTGAAGGTTATGAAAATGAAAATAATTTGCCTAAGCAAATAAAAGTTATCAATAGTATTGGGGTTTTGTATGGTAAAACGTCCTACTACGACAAAGCACTTTCGTATTTCCAACAAGCATTATCAAAAAGTAATGAACTTAAAGACACAACTCAAATATGCATTGCTATAACTAATATTGGGCTCGTCTATCAAGTGTTGCAAGAATATAAATTAGCATTAGAAAACTTTGAAAAAGTATATACATTTTCTGAAAAACTAAATTTAAAAGTATTTATTGCTCATGCTTTAAACGATATTGCGCACATATATCTTGAGATGAAAGAATATTCAAAAGCATTGGAATATCAGCTCAAATCACTTGAAGTAACCAAACAAATAAACAACAGAAGAAACATAGCGGTATCTACTTACGGATTGGGGAATATTTACATTAAACTAAAAAAATATGATAAGGCATTAGAATATTTATTTGATGCGTATTCAATATCAAAAGATTTTGAAGATAAGTTTTTAAATTCTGATATTCTCTGCAACATTGCAAGCACCTATTTACTTAAAAAAAATTATATTTTAGCTAAACAATATCTTGATAATTCACTCTTATTAGCCAACGATGCTCAAAGTAGGGAGACCTTAAGAGATATTTACGAATTATATTCAACATATTATTCAGAAGTAAATAATCCATCAAAAGCTTTGGAATACTACAAAAGATTTAAAGAGACGAATGATAGTATTTTCTCAACTGAAAGCCGTGATAAAATAACTGAACTTCAAATTAAATTTGAGATACAGGAAAAAGATAAGGAAAACGAAATATTGCGTCAAAAGACTGAAATACAAAAGCTGGATATCCAAAAACAAGTGTATTTAAGGAATACTTTTTTATATATTGCTATAATATTTGTGCTTCTTGTAATATTTATTTTCTATAGATATGGCATGAAACAACGAGCAAATAAGATGCTCACCAGCAAAAATGAATTTATTAATAAACAAAAAAATGAACTGGAAGAAGTATATAAAACAAAAGACAAATTATTTGCCGTAATCACCCACGACTTAAAAAATCCTTTTAATACTATCGTTACTTTAAGTAGTTTTTTGGAGAGTAATTATTACTCTTTAGAGGATAATCATAAATTTAAAGGGATACAATCTATCAAACGTTCAATAGCTAATGTATATGAATTGTTAGAAAATCTTACGGATTGGTTGAACTCAAAAGGGAATACTATTAAACTAAGTAAAACGAATTTTGACATCAGTTCAACTATCAATTCTGTAATTAAAATATACAAATTACAAGCTGAACAAAAGTTTATTGATCTTCATGTGAACATTGAGAGCAATATATTTGTTTTTGCTGATGAAAGGATGACAAAAACGGTATTAAGAAACCTTTTGGATAATGCAATAAAGTTTACGCCTGTTCAAGGGAGTATTGAGATTAATATAAATGAAAAAGAAGATAAATTAATAGTTGGCGTTTCTGATTCAGGGGTTGGAATATCAGAAGAAGATAAGCCGAAGTTATTTAATTTAGAATCTACTTTTACAACAGAGGGCACTCAGTACGAAGTTGGTGGTGGGTTAGGACTTATTTTATCAAAAGAATTTGTTGAGAAAAATGAAGGTGAAATATGGTTTGAAAGCGAATTAGGAAAAGGTAGTACGTTTTATTTTTCGATAATTAAAGGTGTTCAAAATGAACAAAATTAAAATAGTTTTAGTCGACGATCATAATATAGTTAGAGATGGGTTAAGGATTTTGCTTTTAAATCTTCAAGAGATAGAAGTGATAGGCGAAGCTGCAACCGGTGCCGACTTGTTTGACCTTTTAGTAGAAATTAAACCTGATATACTGTTAATGGATATATCGTTACCAAAGATGTCGGGTATTGCCATCACTGAGAAAATAAGCAGAGATTATCCAGAAATTAAGGTTATAATGTTAACTGCAAATGTAAACGATGAGTCTGTTTTTGATTCATTCAAAGCTGGTGCTTTGGGCTATTTACCTAAAAATATTGATCAGCTAGAATTGGTTAATGCTATTAAAACTGTTTATGAAGGGAACGAATATTTGGCTAAATCTATATCAAACTCAGTAATAAAAAACTATTTTAACAGTGCGAAATCAGGAAATACTAAGCAACAAAAAAGTGAGCAAGAGTTAACGAAAAGGGAGGTTGAAGTTATCACACTTTTTGCTGAAGGATTAAGCTATAAAGAAATTGCTGACAAGTTGAATATATCAGTACGAACAGTAGAATCCCATAAAAATAATATCTTCGAAAAGTTAGAGCTTACCTCTATTGCCGACCTTGTGAAGTATGCAATTAGACATGGCTTGACCACCCTATAAATAAAAAGAGTTAGAACTATTTTATAAAAAACAATTCTAACTCTTCTTAAAAAATCCTTTTTTTTATTCTAATTCGTGAACAACTAGACCACTTCTAAGCTTAGGTTCGAACCAAGTAGTTTTAGGTGGCATAATATTGCCTGTATCGGCAATATCAATTAATTGTTTCATCGAAACAGCATAAAGAGCAAAAGCTACTTTCATTTCGCCATTATCAACTCTACGTTTTAGTTCGCCTAAACCACGAATACCACCAACAAAATCAATTCTTTTGTCAGTTCTTAGGTCTTTTATTCCTAATATTTGATCTAAAACTAAATTTGAAAGAATAGTTACATCTAACACACCTATTGGATCAGTGTCGTCATAAGTACCTGGACGTGCTACAAATGAATACCATCTGCCAGCCATATACATACCAAACTCATGAAGTTTACTTGGTTTGAACATTTCGGTTCCTTGGTCGGTAACAATAAAATTCTTGTTTAAAGCTTTCAGGAATTCGTCAGGTAACAAACCATTCAAATCTTTTACTACTCTATTGTAATCGATAATCTTTAATTGATTGTCGGGAAAATGAACAGCCAAGAAGAAATTATACTCTTCATTGCCCGTATGATTTGGATTGTTCTTTTTCTTTTCGTTGCCAACTAATGCAGCTGCAGCAGTACGATGATGACCATCTGCTACGTAAGTGTAAGGTACTTTAGTTTTGAAAAGTTCTGTGATTTCCTTTATTGTATTTTCGTCGCGGATAACCCAAAAGTCGTGGCCAAAGCCATCATTAGCTACAAAATCATAGTCAGGTTTTTGAGTTGTTACAATATTTTCGACAATACAATCGATTTCAGCAACAGCAGGATAGGTAAAGAATACAGGCTCCATGTTTGCATTGGTAATGCGTACATGTTTCATGCGGTCTTCTTCCTTATCTTTGCGGGTAAGTTCGTGCTTTTTGATAATTCCATTTAGATAATCATCAACACCTGCACAACCTACAATCCCAAACTGGGTGCGGCCTTCCATCGTTTGTGCATATATATAAAGACATTCCTTTTCGTCAGGAACCAACCATTTGTTGTCTTTATATTTTTGAAGATTTTCTTTTGCTTTATCGTACACTGCCTGATCGTGTTCGTCGATACCTATTGGTAAATCGATTTCAGGTTTTATGATATGCAGCAACGAATATTGATTTCCGTGAGCTTCTTCACGAGCTTCTGCAGAATTTAAAACATCATAAGGGCGTGATGCTAGTTCTTTTGAAATGTTTTTAGGTGGACGAAGTCCTTTAAAAGCTTTAAGTATAGCCATAGTACTACTATTAATAGATTTGTAATTATTAATTAATTTAAGAAATTTTCAAACAAAAAATCTAAAATGAAAAAGATAACATCTTTTGCTTATTTAGTCATCAAAATCCATATCATCTTTTGGTTTGTGACTTGCATGATAATTTGCACGTTCTTCTTCCGAACGGCCTAAAGATGCTATTAAAGCACCAATCATTTTGGTTAGTTCCATCAGGTGTCTTCTTGATTCTGACTCCTGTTCTTCTGTAAAAAGCCCCAGGTTTCTGGCAATAGATGTGTACACTACACATTCTCTGATGGAGCTTTTAGAGATTTTTAAATAATAAGAAAATTGTGGTTTCTGACGAGATGATCCTTCAGAAATCCCTAGTGCAATAGCGCTAGCTGCTTTTGTAAATGGAACTGATAAAGTCTCGTTATAGTTGCCCGAGAACTCTGATACAGCGCCGTGTATCCAGCTACTATATTCGATAGATTTGTGATAAATCCTTAAGTCTTCGAATCTGAAGAAGCTTTGTTGATACCTTTCTTGTGAGTTTTCCATAATATTTAGATGTATTAGTTATAAAGTTTCAAAAGTACGTAAAATATTGATAAAAATTACATTCAACTCAATTATTATTAAAAAAATATTTCAAATTAATAGAATTAGCATATTTAAAATCCTTTTAAAACGCCTATTTATGTAATTTGAGCTATTCAATCTTTTTTTTGCAAATATATAAAATAGTTATGTGTAATTTTGCAATTATTTTATTTATTTTTATTTTATTTTTAAATTGGATAATTTCATTGATATTTTAACGAAATGTAACATCTGTCCGCGCAACTGTAATGCGAACAGATTTAGCGATAAAAAAGGGTATTGCAAGAGTGACACGTCTTATTCGGTGTCGTCGATAGTGGTGCATAAAGGTGAGGAGCCTGTTATAGGTGGCGAAAAGGGTGTGTGTAATATATTTTTCAGTAAGTGTAATCTGCAATGTGTGTTTTGTCAGAACTATCAGATAAGTTGTACAACAGAAAATATTATTGAACATAAATATACGCTGGACGAGCTTGTTGCTAAAATAATTCCTATTTTAGATAGTGGTGTAAATACTTTGGGTTTCGTGTCCCCTACTCATTTTACTCCTCATGTAAAAGCTATTATTAAGGCTTTGAACACTAAAAACTATTTCCCAATAACTGTTTACAATACCAATGCTTACGATAAAGTGGAAACTTTGAAGGAATTGGAAGGGATGATTGATATTTATTTGCCCGATTTTAAATATATGGAT
>CAYRBL010000011.1:0-21484 GCA_964422385.1 uncultured Bacteroides sp. | reverse complement strand
CTCCAGCTGGTCCTATCGGCCCTGTTGGTCCTGTTGAACCTGTCGCCCCTGTCGCTCCTGTTGGACCTGTCGCCCCTGTCGCCCCTGTCGCTCCTGTTGGACCTGTTGGTCCTGTTAGTCCTGTTGAACCTGGCGCTCCTGTCGCTCCTGTTGGACCTGTTGGACCTGTTGGTCCTGTTGAACCTGGCGCACCAGCTGGTCCTGTTGGTCCTGTCGGTCCTGTTGAACCTGTCGCCCCTGTCGCTCCTGCTGGTCCTGCTGGTCCGGGATCTCCTTGTGCCCCTGCTGGGCCTGGGTCATTACTGTGAGCTGCATACAATGCATAGGGTACACTCATTAACTGCTGGGTGCCCATGTCTACAAATGCTGTTCCTCCTGCAGGATCAATTTCCACTTGAGTAAATTTAGCATTTAAACCCCAGTTAATAGAAGAAAAAGTGCCTATAATAGCACTTCCTGTACCGATGTTAACAGTAAACAAACCTAGAGAATTTGTAGTTGTATTTTGAGTTTCGCTAAAAACAACTGTTCCTCCAGATGTAGCATCGTGTATGCTAAATCGTAGAGAAATGGCTTGATTTGCATACAAATTCCCCGATGCATTTCTAGCTACAGCCTGAAAAGGTATCGATTGCGGAACTTGCGAAAATGCCTGAAAACTTATTAATGTAATCAGAGTTAAAAGTATAAAGAATTTTCTCATACTAATGTTATTTTAATTATTGCTTACTCTTTTAAAGGTTTTCGGCATCCCCTTTTTATTTCTGTGCAAATATATGGATATAAATAAGATATTGATATAAGTATTTTGTTAACTAAAGGATAATTATATGTTAATTTATTGTTAATGTAAATAATATTATTCATCGATGATAGGAGAAATGTATTTAGATTCAAAATAACTACCCACACAAAAACAATTAAAATTTAATAAAAAAAGCTCAACCTTTTATTGATTGAGCTTTGAAGCACTAATAAGCTTAATGAATCGATGTTTCTAGAAACTTATCAACACTGTTTTTTTATATTAAAATTTTAGTTTACAGTAGCACTAACAACTGGGCTATATCTCATTGGTTTTTCTGTTTTACGGCTTATGTATACTACTATATAGTACACTGTTTTACCAATATCGTCCTGTGTAAATTCTTTTACAAATTTACCTCTTTTGATAGTACCTAAATAGGTCATTTTATCAATATCATTAGGTGGCACTGTGCCCCCAACCTGCATATAAATATTAATAGATTTAGCATCTGGAGGTACTCCTACGCTTCCATTGGCACTATTAATAACATGGATAGTATGCTCCATGTGTGCATTAGAATCGATGCTACTGATGATAGCATTACTACTTGAAGCACGCCCTACTATTTCGGTACTTACTCCACCAGTTCCTTCACCCTTAATACTAAAGCCTAATAATTTCACTTTTTCTACGTCACCATTTACAGCTTCTTGTATTTGAAGACACCATCCGTCGTTAATGTCTGTAGTAATTTCTTCTACAGCATTATTAATAGCTACAGTTTTGGCTTTAACTTGTTTTTCAAGTTCTACACGGTCTTCAATTTTCTTTTCTAAGGCATCTACTGAAAGTTTTAAAGCAACAGGAGTAGGGTCTAAGTCAGGTGCAATTGTTGGATTGGCGGTTGCAGCAGTTGCAAAACCTCCAACTTTAAGTACAAAGTCAGTTAATCTTAAACCTGCAATACCTGAAACGACAATTAATTTTTTAATTAATTTTTTTAAGTATTTCATAAGGATTATATTTAATTATTTTTTGATTTAATTTATTTTTTTGATTATTATTTTTAATAGTTTTTGACAATAATTTTTGAAAAAAAGAGGGTTTTTGTGGCAAAAAACAATCTATTTGTCTTGGGCAATGATATTGTTTCCTTGGGAGAGGATATCATTGCCCAAGGAAAAGACATCCTCGCCCTGGTTGAAGACATCCTTTCCCTGGGCGAAGATATCATTTCCCAAGGAAAAGACATCCTCGCCCTGGTTGAAGACATCCTTTCCCTGGTAAAAGATATCATTGACTTAGTAAAAGACATCCTCGCCCTGGTTGAAGACATCCTTTCCTTGGTCAATGATATCCTCGCCCTCCTTCCCGAGACTGTTTTCGGAGCTGACACTATCATTGATTTAGATGATAATATCACTGTATTAGACAAGCTTACGCTAAAATTAGTTGTGTTTTTGATGTTTTTGGGAAACAATATAGATGTATAGTTTTCATAAAAAGACATAACATTCATTTCTGAACATTCGTTTGAATATTTTTGAATTAAATTTGTATTTCTGCCTTGAATTGTCATGTTTATTCTTATTAATTTGGTATTGCAAAATTATTCCTTTTTAATTCGTTAGCTTATACACTTTTTAACATAAGAAATACACTTTTTAACCGCTATAAAAATACATTGATTATCTATTCTTTACCCATAATCTGGTGTTAATACGAAAACAGAAATTTGTTGATGTTTAAACAGTTAGAGAAAGTGCTGTAAAATGACCGCAGGCATTATACTGAAATTAGTTTTGAAAAACATTAATAAGCTTAGTTATTATTAGTAATTTTGTAAATAATTAAAACCTATTTATAAAAAGTTTAAAAAGAAAAAGCAATGGTAAAATTTATTCGTGGAATGGACAGTAAAAGCTGTGTAGAGATAATGAAGAAGATATGTAAAAGATTAAAATATAGATATAGTTTTGTGATTTTTAATAAAATTAATTTTAAAGAAAATCATACTATAGAGCAGTTAGTTATTTTAGAAAAGGAGTTGCAGAAATTTGATATGTCGATAGATATTGATGTAAAGGATGTTAAAATCATAAATGCTTGTAAGCTTATTTCGGAAATGTTTGAAATAGTTAAAGAAAAGCCAGAGGGTGGATACTCAAAACATATTGCAAATGTGTTGAAATGCAATGATAGAGACCTTCAAAAGCTATTTAAAGATGAAATGCATTATACCATGACTCGTTACATTATTATATTTAAAACTAATAAAGCAATAGAATTAATCTTAAAAAAGGTACTAAGTATGAAAGAAATTTCAAATTTGCTACAATATAGTAATGTATCCTATTTTTCGCGCCAGTTTAAAAAGGAAACCGGACAATATCCCGGTCATTATCATGTTTAATTCAATAATATTGTTGTTAATAATTATTAAATCATAAGATTGTTCTTAAAATTGACTTTATTATGAGTAATTTTGGTCTTTATTTAAAATAAGAATATATAAAATTTATTTTAAAATCAGATTATTATGAAAAAAACTGTTCTAATTATTATTTGCATTGTATTTACAATTTCATCTTGTAAAAAGGATGTTTCAACTCCTACACAAAAAAGCTCTTTCCCTTTCGAAACAGCTAACGTTAAAATTACAGTAGTTTCAGATGCTTTAATGTCGAAAAACATTAAAGATACGCACTTTATAGATGAAGCCAATGGCATAGTAATTACCTATGAAGGCGAAATATTGAAAACAACTGACAAGGGAGTCAGTTGGAATGTAAAGTACAGCAATCCTACCCCAAACCAACCACTTTTAAAAATAGTTTTCACTGACCAAAATACTGGTTATGTAGCAGGAGGTGCCGATTGGTGCAATGGTAACGGCTGCGTTTGCCCCGGTGGAATCGTACTAAAAACTATAGACGGCGGCAACAACTGGACAGTAGTTTATCAGAAAAGTGGACAACTGGAGTTTGATGGAATCACTAAAAACACAAATGGCGATTTATTTATAATCCAAAATGGAGGCGAGAGTACCTATATATTAAAAAGCAGTGATGGCGGTATCAGTTGGAATACAGTAGCTACATTTAATTATAAACTTTTAAACATTACATTCAACGGCAATACTGGCTACTGCACAGGTGGCGATGGCACTGCTAAAATAGTAAGGAGTACCGACAATGGCAATACCTGGACTACCACTTCTACCTTGCCTGGTTTATGGGTTGATGCTATTTGTTTTAATGCTAATATAGGTTATTGCATAGTTGATAATTTCAATGTTTACAAGACAACTGATAATGGCAACAATTGGACAATTGCATACAATAGTGCTGAATGCAGCTCGTATTCGCTTGTGCCTTTAAGCTCTAATTCCTGTTTTATATTTGGTTCGGGTGGTTATAGTGGAGGCTGTTTTGGATATAATTACGGTGCTTGCAGGCAAACAATTGATGGAGGCAAATCCTGGATCGAAAATCAGTTTAAAGATATATTAGAGATACGAAATGCAAGTTTTTATTCGGCTACCGAAGGCTATGCATTTGCAGGGAAATTATTAAAAATAATAGTAAAATAAATGCTGTTTAAAAACAGTTTTGTTAAATTAAAATAATAATAAAGAATGTCGTCGGATTTCAAATAACCAATAATTAATAATAGTTCTAAAATAAAAAGAAAGAACTAAAAAAAAAAATAAATGGAAAATAAACTTACGTATGAAGAGCAAGAAAAACAACTTGAAGAACTGAAGAAAGAAAATGAAATTTTAAAAATAATATCAAATAAAGAAACAAAAGACTATCATCTTCTATTGTTCGAGAATTCCCTTGATGGTTTTACCTATTGTCAAATGATATATGGGAATGAGCAGGCAGTAGATTTTATGTATTTAAATGCAAGTCCATCATTCGAAAATTTGACAGGATTGAAGGGTGTAAAAGGTAGAAAAATATCTGAATTTTTCGATAAAGACAATCCATTGTTATTAGAATTAGTAAATCAATATGGTGAAGTAGCAACTACAGGTATTGCCTCAAGATTTGAATTTAATTTTACGCCTTTAAAAAAATGGTTTGCTATTTCAGCTATCTGTCCCAAAAAAGGTTTTTTTATTGCAATTTTTGATGATATTACCGAAAAGAAAATCATTGAACATGCCTTAATTGAAAGTGAAGAGAAATTTCGTGAGATATTTGAAATTTTACCAGTAGGAGTTTCTATAACCGATAAAGATTTTAATGTAATTGAGAAAAATCAAAGATTACGCGAAATACTTAGCTTAAATGATACTGAAATCGACAATAAATTGTATAAAAAAAGGAAATATATTAATTCTGCGGGTGAAGAATTAAATAATAAAGATTTTCCAAGTTATCGGGCATTTCATGAAAACAAGAGAATATTAAACTTCGAAATTGGTGTTGTTATTAATGAAGATGAAATTACGTGGACAAAAGTAAGTGCCACTCCAATTCCTTCTGAAAAATATGGTGTAGCAATAGTTACAACAGATATAACAGAACGTAAGAAACTAGAGCTGGCTATAAAAGAAAGTGAAGAGAAATACCACACAATTGCTACAAATACTCTTGATATAATTAACCGGTTTGATAAAAATTACCGACATATTTATGTAAGCCCTTCTGCCGAAAGAATTACAGGTATAAAAGCGAAAGAATTTATTGGGAAAACACATAGAGAACTAGGCTTTCCAGCTATTGAATGTGATAGTTGGGAAAAAATGATAGCAGATGTTTTTAATAAAAGAGTTTCTATTAAAAATATTATTGAATATGACGGAGTGGAAGGAAAAGTATATTTAGATTGGTTGTTGAACCCTGAATTTGATAATTCAAACAATATCATTTCAGTATTAGGTCATGTAAGAGATATAACAGATTTGATGCAAATAGAAAATTCTTTAAAAGATAATGAAATAAAGCTAAACGAATTGAATGCTACAAAGGACAAATTCTTCTCGATTATTGCGCACGATCTAAGAAGCCCTTTTAATGCAATATTGGGCTTTAGTAGATTACTAGTAGAAAGTGTAGATTTAAATGAATATGATGAATTGAAAAAATTTGCAAACATTATTCTTGATTCATCTAAAAAGACAGTAAATTTAATTGATAATCTATTAGAGTGGTCCTATACACAAACTGATAAAATTAGATTTGAACCTGAATATATTAATTTAAATAACAACATTAAAGATGTGGTAGGAATTGCGAAAGATTCAGCCATTCAAAAATCAATTCGTATTAATAATTTTATTCCAGAAGATATTAATATATATGCTGATTCTGCTATGTTGAATTCTATCTTACGTAATCTTATTTCAAATGCGATTAAATTCACAAATATTGGTGGTCATATAGATCTTTCATGCCAACAATTGAATAATGAACTAAATATAATTGTGTCGGATAATGGAGTTGGTATTCATCAAGATTCTATTGGGAAGTTGTTTCGAATCGATGAAACTGTTTCAACGTATGGTACAGCAAAAGAAAAGGGTTCCGGATTAGGCCTAATCTTATGTAAAGAATTTGTTGAAAAACATGGAGGCCGTATTTGGGTTGAAAGTATAGAAAACGAAGGTAGTAAATTTTGTTTTACAGTTCCTGAAAGCTCACTATAATTCTTTATTTTGTAATACTTGTATAAGGGTGTTATAATAAATTGATACATAAAAAGAAAATACTATTTAGGTATTATTTCCTTTTTTTACATTTTTACCTCAAAGACCATATTAATACACTACCTTTGTAAAGTTTGAAAAAAGCTGTGAAAAGGAGCTCAAAATGATGTTTTAAATTACTTTCTTTAATGACAATTAATATGAATAATGTAAGTTTAACAAAAGAACAGCGCATCCTAGACAAATATAGAAACGGTACTAAGAAATTGTATGATTTATGCGATGCTATCAATAAAAAAGCAATGAATTGGTATACGCTACATATTGAGTTCTCGGCAGCTGAAGTTGATATTATTACAAATATTCAACTGTCAATAGAAGAAACTGCCGAAATTCTTAAGGATATAGAAGCTAATGAAGATACATTTAATGATTTGGATTTAGGGTATGATGTATTTCAATTCGAATGTGAGAAATGCAAAGGGAAATTGTACGTTGAAAGAATTACTAATAGTTTTACAAAGTATGATTATAATAAATATAAATGTACTGATTGTGGAGCATCTTTTTTTGATGAGCATCCAAATAATCCCAAACAAATTAAAGAATATTATGAGGAATGCTTCAAAAGTATTGAAGCTACTATTTCATTAAAATCGACTAAAGAAGAAGCTAAAATTAATTTAAGAAATGTGATGATAGAACATAAAGAAATACAAAAGACACTTGAAACTATTGATGCAAATTTGATTAGAGAAAGGGAAGAATTGAAAGAAATGGTGCTACTATCAATAGGAAAGAATGGAGAGAAATATAAAGAGATTTTGAAGTATAAAAATTACTTTGATAAAACATAAAACTTAAAACAGAATATTAATAATAATGAATGCCTTAATATATATTAAATGGAAGAACTTAATGATGCTAATACAACTACAGGTTTAATTGTGCCTGATTATGAATTGATATTAGAACGCATTGAAATGATAAGATATATGTATGAGAATAGTGAGAAAACACTATTCTCAATTAAAAAAATAATGCCAGATGGATTTATAGTTGTATCAAACGATTTTGAAAATTATGTTTTATTTAAAGACATGCCCTGGACATATTATAATGTTGAATATTGGGGTGTAATAGCTCCATTTTTATATAATAAATTGTTTTATGGCACAATTAAATCCTTCACTAAAAATCCATTTGAATTTGCACTTACCAGTATTGAAGATCAGTTTGAAAAAGCTGAATTAAATTACGATATAGACTATGAGGGCGTAATTATAAAAAAAGATCTTACTTATTTATTGGTAGATTTAGGCTATCATTTTAATTGGAAATGCGGTTCAATAATAGGAATACTAAATAAATCGAGTTTCTTGTATTCTAATTTCAATCCAGATTTTGAAGTGGGTAATTTAATTAAGATTAAATATAATGGTACTTTTGATAATGGTCAAGTAAAATTAATTAAAGATAAGGATACTGTATTTTGGTCTAATTTGGACATTAAAGATTTTTCAGGATTAGTGGTAGATGTTAGATATTATAAAAATACACTTAATTATTACGAGTTTTGGGTAAAAGATAGGTATAAAGGGATGTTAGCTTTTGAATATGGTGTATATGGTGAAGATTTAATTGAAGTTCTTGAGTTAAGGAATAATTTGCGAAACAATGATGTGATAAAATGTCTGATTATATCTATTAATCCATTCATTGGTTATTTTAGTTTAAAATGGTTGGCACCTACTAAATCATATCTTTTTTGGCAATCGGATGAAGTTGATAAATTAGTTGGCACAAAAGTAGAAGCAAAACTTATTAGAACAGAAGAACAATTGGTTTTTTTAATAAATGGTTTGCATCGTGCTTTTTTACCAGTGTCTAGGAATATTTATCCAGATAAAATGCTATACATCTCAAAACAATTAAGTAAATTAGTAAAAGGAGATGTTATCGAATGTGAAGTTTTAAAAGTTAAAAGAGAACACAAATATCTCCTAATAAAATGGTTAATTAATTCTGATGATGATGTCGAATGGAATAATTTAGATATAACGGAGCTTAAAAAGGAGAAATTACAAGCGAAAGTTGTAAAAACAGAAGATGGGAATCAATATTTAATTAACGATAAATATAAAGCAATTTTAGAACTAAACAAATGGTTTTATAATAATAATAAGAAAGCAATAGCATATTACTTAGCTCATTTGGATGATGGGGATTATATCGATTGCGAGATAATAAATATAGATAAGGTAAATAAAATTATTTATATTAAATGGATTAATTATGAAGATAAGTTAACTTGGGTTTCAAATGAAATCCGACAATTAATTAGTTCTAAAATATGGGTAAGAGTCGTAAAAAAAGAAGGTAAGGAAATTGAATTTTTCGTAAATGATGTTTATAAAGCAGTATTACCTATTACTAGTGAAATTTATATTAATAATATTGAAAGCATAAAAAATAACTATGATAATTTAGTAGACTTTGAACGTATAATGTGTAAAGTTTTAACTTTAAATATAAAAGATGGCATTATGACTTTAAAATGGATGTTGAAAGAAAAAGCTCCTGATATATGGCATCAAGAGGAAGTAAATGAAATGTTAGGGACAATTGTAAAAGCTAAAGTTATAAATAAAGGTGCTTATTTAAAATTAAAAATTAATGAAAAATATAATGCTTTGATGCCTATAAACGAAGAGATATACCCAAACATTAGTAAAGTGATTTCTAAAAAAGTTAATTATTTATATAAAGGAGACACTATTAGTTGTAAGATAATTGGTATTGAAAAAGAGATGGGCTATTTTAATGTAAAATGGATTGATGATAATGATGAATAATACCTTTTAGCTTAAAACAAACCCAAAGTCAGGGTCTGCTTTGCGTTTTTCGATAGCTTCGAGTACGCTCAATTTCTCCTCATCTGTAAGGTCAATCCAGTTTACTATTTCTTTTGAAGTGCGGTAACAGCCAATACAAATGCGGTTTTTATCATATTTGCAAATTGATTTACAAGGCGACTTAATTGGTTCCATTTTACTTTGATTATATTTTAATGATGTTATTTTAAACATTAATAAAACGTGTATGTGTTAAAAAAGTTGTATAGGCTTTTATTTTAAGAACACTATAAAAAATAAAAGGCTGTTAATTTTCACATTTAACAGCCTTTTTGGAATTATGAAAAAATATAAAGAATAAACCTTAAATTTTGAAGGTTTATTCTTTATATTGAAGAGCCTTTTATTTTTTCTTCTTTAAAGTACCTGGATTAACTGAAGCAGCACCTCTATTTAAGTTGTCGAAAACCATTGATAAGTCAAAAATATCAACAACACCATCTCCAGTAAGATCATTGATGACATATCCAGCACTTAAAAGTCCAGATGGGTCATTGATTGCATCAAATACCGAAGAAAGATCAAAGATGTTAACAACACCATCTTTAAATAAGAAGTTAGCTTGGTCATCAATATCACCACCAAAAATCAAGGATCCATTATAGATGCCATTAATACTATCTACTAACATATTGTTAGGGAATAATGTAGAAATAGGGTGGGTGTAGAAATTGTAATCAACAGATAAGCATGAGAAATCAACTGAATCACTCCATGTTTCCACACTATTTCTATGTGTTAAGACGATATATCTAAATCCATTCATGCTTGACGGTAATGATATAGAAGGAGTGATAGTACCGTCTTGATTTAAATTCATGTTGTCGTAAATATATTCAGCAGTACCATTTATGTCAAATGGATCCATAGTTGCTGGGTTCATAATTGCTAATTGAACAAGGTCGACAATAGGTGCTTGATATTTTGTAAACATATCATAGGTGTTCATATCCATGTCCCATGTTTGATTCATTGGTAACCCAGTTCCTGTGTAATATTCTTGCAACATTGCCGAAACATTCATAGTTTTTGCATATCCCAGTTCGTAAGCTCCAATAGTTGGATTAAACTGATTTCTACTAATACCTAAAATGTCACTTGACACTAAAGCTAAAGGTAATCCAGCAGAGATTGCAGGAGAAGTAGGACATTTACTAGGTATTAAGTTAGTGTTCGTTGTAAAATAAGGATCAGTGAAGTTTGAATTAGCATCCTTATTTGTTGTAGCTCTCCAACCTATAATGTCAGATATAACAGAACCTAAATATGCTAAAGCTCCTTGGCTACCTGAAGTAAAATAGATGTTGTAATCTATATTTGTAAATACAGATGCTGGGGCTTCACAATAAATAGCATATGATTTACCACCTGAATTATTAGGATTTGAAATAGTATTTTTAATAATATTATTTCTCATATCAATATTACTAGCAGTTGGACTTACATATATTGCAGCAGCTAAAGTAGCAGCATTTCGTCCTTGTGTATTTCCATACATATTAATACTATTGTTGAAGAGTTTTATTCCACCAGTTGCACCTTGAATATTTATACCAACAATGTCACGAGCAGCCCAACTTGCAGTAAATCCATCACCGTAAATATTATAAAGTACATTGTTAAATATGCTAATATTACTTGCAGTGTCGGCAGTTGTTAATCTTATACCATTTCCACCATAACCACTTGTTCCAGTATATACAATGTCACGAATAAAGTTATTCGAAATTGTTGCGTTTTTAACTGAAGTTTGTAAATAAATACCAAAAGGAATTGTAGTAGTACTATTTTTTATGTTTTTAATAGTATTATTATTTATAGTAACACCCGAACAATATCCAGTAAGATTTATACCACCATAAGCGATAGAAGCAGCTAAAGTATCAGATCCAAAAGTATTGTTAGTAATAGCTAAATTCGTATTTATTAAAGGAGAAGTACCTGCTTCATTAATTCCATAATAGAATTTTTCGAACACGTTATTATTAATAATAAGATTATTAACATTACCTCCAGTAATACTTATGCCAAAATTAGATGTACCTGTATTTAAAGAATCCCTCAGATAACAATTTTGTATTGCACAATTGTTGGCGCCAGTATTAATTTGGATTCCTGCACCTGTAGTACTGTAATTAATAAATTTCAGATAGCGTCCAATTCCACCAAATGCACCATTAATAGTAACATTTGGAGCTCCCATGTTTCTAATCAATAAACCAGCATATGAACCTGCAATGACTTTTAAAGTAGGATTAGCAGGTTGAATTGTTATGGTGTATCCTCCAATTCCTTCAGAAGTATAATTGTTTAAAGCAACAGCTCCTGTCTCATTTGTGATATTTGAAGTGATGTTTACAATTATATTTCCTGTTACAACGTTATTGTTTATATAATTAAAGAAACCTGAAGCGGCACTAGTAGTAAGATTTGTAAATGTTTGTCCCGAACCTACATTGTAAATTCCATTTACAGGTATTAATATATTAAATGTAGAAGGCGATGTGACAGTTGTTAAATTAGAGTTTAATAGTTTTACACTTGAAACTGTACCAGATAGTCCGGCAGTTTTGCCAATATTAGGAACTGTGCTAGAATCTTGTGCAACTATAAAATATTGAATTGTATTTCCAGTAACAACACTATCAGTTGAAGATTTTAATAAATTAAAGTCTAAATAGAAATTAAAATTTGAATTTGTACTACCTGCTAAAGGCTCTACATATTTCCATTGTAAACTATCAGAAGCAGCAGTTGATTTTTTGAAATAAACTCTAGGCTTAAATGTAGTAGTATTTACATGATTTAACGGTGCTGTAATTGACACATTGTTTAGATATACACCTGTTAAAGATGTTGAATTTGGCAATGAAGTAAAGGAAATTACAGGAGGAATATTCGATATAGGTATACCATTATATTCATCAGCACCTAAGTCAGGATATAATCCACTTCCAGAATAGCCAGTTTCTCCAAAACGTTTGTTCCCATCAATATCTGTTGAAACTGCTATAGGAGTAGTTATTCTCTGTCCATGACTTTCAGCATTTGTTGCAATAGCAGGGTTAATATGTAAATTAAAAGGTTTTGTTGTTTTGTTAATAAAAGGAACATCTTCAGTAAATGACAATTGATCTCTTGTGGCCAGTAGAGTTTGATAACTTGCCAATGTTTGATACCCCGAAGTAGTATAAAAAATTAGATTCTTTGCACCTGGAGTCCCTGCAAAGTATAAATTATTATTTGTAGTAGCAGCTATGCTTGTTAGAGTTGCAGAATTATACCAGAAAGCAACAGCATATTTTGTTGAAGAAGCCATATTGTTTTTATTTACAAAAATGTTGTTTCTCAAGTCAAGTGGAGTAGAAGCTGCGGCGTATAAACATGCAGAAGCAAATGCAGCTACAACAGCTGTATTTGTACTATCAAGATAAACAGTATTATTATAAATACGATTAGTTCCAGTTGAAGCAACAGAGATAGCTCTTACACCTGGAGATGCTGTAGAATAAGGATCAGTAATGTTAGAAATCATATTGTTGTATACATTAAAGGTGCCAGTACTACCTAAATATATACCGTCAGCATAATTTGTATTTGAAGTGGTTGAAGTACTATTTAATTCGTGAATTTTATTGTTAAATACATTTAGTAAACCAGTACATGACAAATAGAGTCCTTCAATAGTGCTAGTTGTAGTTTGAGTTATGTTACTTATGTCATTATTGTAGAAATTTAAGGTGTCTAAAGCAGTGTAAGGTCTAAATACATAAATTGTTCCTGCAGTAGCAGTGAACTGATTAAATAAACAATTATTTACGTAATTAGCACCAGTAGATGAAGCTGTGGTAAGGTAGATACCATAAGGGATATTCCCTGAAACTTGTCTGATAGTATCACCATAAAAATTAAAATGTGAAAGTTTATTAGCTCCATAAATTCCAGCTAATGCACCAGAAGTTGATGATTTAACAGTGTCAATAAGTGTATTGAATATTTGTAAACTGTCTTGATAACTTACATTTATTGCATACGTAGTTGACGAAGAAGTTAAACCTGCATTTAAAACGCGACTTCTACCATTGTTTTGAGTTCCAATTTCATTTCTTTGGTCAAGATACGAGCTAGTTCCAACAAATTTATAACCTGAAAGAGCATATTTAATAGTGTTGTTATAAAAAGTATTATAACTATTTTTCCCACTATTTGAAGTAGCAGTTGAAAGAGCATTTATACCAATAGTTGCTGTATTTGTTGAACTCATTGTTATATTAGCATTCTTAAAAGAGTTGTAGCTGCATCCTAATGCTGCAGTACCTGATAAGTATACTCCAAATTCTAATGCTGTAGTTGCATCTTTAACATCAATACCATCAAATGTAATATAACTACTACTATATAACCATATACCAGCATCACTTGTAGATGTAGAACCTGTAATGTTTAAAATCGGATTAGCACTATTTCCATTTTTCTTAAAAATAATAGGATTGTTGGCTGTTCCTGTTGCTGTGATTTTTATACCATAATTATTAGTACTGCTACATGTTAATGGGAAAGTTTCACCTGATGCAACATTAAATGTTACTGGTCCAGAAACTCCAAATTGATTTATATCATTTACTGCAGATGTGAAATCAATATAGTTAGTTAAACTAGCAGCTAGTGAGTTGTCAATAGTATAAATGCCATTTAATTGTGATCTTACACATCTTTTTCCATCAGGAGCGGTAACTTCTGGATTATATGTAGAACCAGAAATGTTTATTAAACTATATTCACCATCAACTGAATCAAATTGCACAGCATTGTTTTTTAGATTATATACAAGCCATAAGTAATTAGTGTCAATTGATGTAGTAGATTGAGCACCTATTAAAGCTTTTGATCCATTTAATGTAAAAGTACCATTTGGACTAGCTATTGTTCCAAATAAGTTTGATGTGTTAAATGTATTAGAAGTTCCAGTAAAATATACTTTAGCTGAATCAATATCTGTTGTTGCATTAGTTGAACCATTCGTGCTTAATATAAGCGAATTTATAGTTAAAGGATTTGTAGGATATTGAGTAATTACTTTTAAAGTTATTACTTGTTGATTAGTTAGTCCTGAAATAATATTAGAAACAACAGGTTGAGATGAAGTCGTTGATAAAAACTTCATATTTGGATAAACATTTGGTCCTTGATAGTAAACTGAAACTTGATCAATCCCTAAATCATAACTTCCAAAATCTGATGTTGCTGTGAATTTTATTTTAACTTGAGATGAAGTTACGTTCCCTAAGGAAACAGCATATTTAGTCCAAGTTGCAGCGGTAGTAATAGTTTTTAAACTTGAGCCCCAAGTTGCACCATTGTCAGTAGAAAGATAAACATCTATTTTACCACCAGCAGTACTTACATCTATATAATAAAATGATAAACTATCAACTCCAGGTGAATTAGAACAATTAATAGTTGGTGAAATCATATCACCTGTAGTTCCACTTGAAGCATAATACATATGGAATTTTGCAGAATGTGCTGTACTTAATGCACCTGTTGGTGAATATGCACCAGTAGAAGCAGAAGTCCAATCTGTACCAGAATAGTCATCTCGATGCCATCTGTTATTTAAGGTTTGAGTACAAGTCCAGCCAATATCTTCTGCTGATGTCCATACTTCATCAAAGTTTTCAGAGAAGAATAATGTATAGGGTATGTTAAAAATAGTTCTGTTTCCAATCGGGTTGGTAACAGTTGGTACTCTTGGTATACCGTCAACTGTAATAGATAAGCATTGAGCATCTATTATATCATTAAGAGATGCATTTGAATTAATGTCGTAGGTTACCCAAAAGTAATTTGTCCCTTCTAAAATACTGAATGGAATTAAAGCTGAAGGATTTAAACTAAAAGAACCACTACTGAAATTATTTGTAGAATCAATAATTGTAGCTGTGGTAAAGATAGGGCTTGTTCCTGTTGAGTATAATTTAATATTACTGATATCATTCAAAAAGTTTGTTGTACCATTCGTGTTTAAATTAATCTGAGAAACAACTAAAGGATTAGCACTTCCTATTGTTGAAATCTGAAACCCTATGACTTGTTGATTTGAAGAAAATGGGGGTACTAATGATGTATTAGTTTGAGTAGTTGTGCTAGAAACAAAAGTCATTGGGTTTTTTAATCCAATTGCATAATAAAATGGAGCAATTAGTGTTAAAGAGTCTTTTGTTGTAAATGTATTTGTACTCATGGTACAATTTATTCCATTAAATACTCCATTTATTGAAGGTGAATTACTAAGCATTCTTAAAGAATTAACATTTGTATCATAGACTGATATTCTTGAATAATTGAATACACCAGAATCAAGTACAACATTCCATCTACGGTCAGTATTTACAGATTGTAAATAAGTTCCAGGAGTACCCGCGAAATTTCCTTTCATAACTGAAACTTTAACGTATGGTGCTGTACCTGTTTTAGGATTTATGATTGTAAATGGATTGTAAAGAATAGTATCTAATAGTGAAGAAACAGTCCCAATTGGATAAACCCATGAGCCAGTATTTGTAGCGTTTGCAGGTAATGCACGTGCTAAATTTCCATTTACAAAATTATTAGAAGTGTAACCTGTAATAGCAGTTGTAGCTGTATTAGTAATCGTTACTACATTTGTTGAAGTGTTTATTCTGCCATTTGTAAGTGCTAAATTTGCAGTTTTAACGTTTTTGTTTAGAGTTAATCCTTTTAAGTTGTTTAAAGTTAATGTGCCACTTATTGTAGATGGAATTAAATTATTAATAGATATTCCTCCTAAAGCAATAGTGTCATTAAATATAAAATTAGAGGTCATACTAGTTAAATTAAATAATGGTGCTGTTAGTGTAGAAAGATTTCCAAACCCTTTTGTAAGTGTGAACGTATTAGCTGTTCCATCACCAAAAGTTACAGTTCCATTAGGACAATTTAAAAGACCACTTGTTAAAGTTAATCCGTAATTTAAGATAGAAGGAGAAATTGTAACAGTTGCAGAATTATTTATTGTAACTTTCCCTAATAATGAAGTTGAAGGACAACTAAAAGATTGTGGAGTATTTCCATTGAAATTTATTGCACTTGCTGTTGAAATATTTCCTAGGATCTGACCATTTGATGAGAAATTCTTGAATATATTTAATGGCATACCTGTTGTGCTATATCCAAGATAGATTATACCATTACCAGGATTTGTAAAATTATTTAGAAGATTCGTAGTTCCATACAATTTAGTGCCATGTTGTGCTGTAGTTGTATCAATTGTTATGTTATAGAATTGGCCTTGAATAACAAAATTCTGTGCAGTAGTTGATGATAAACTATTTCCTAGTTGAAGCGTTCCTCCTGTAATGTTATAGTTTGTTGCTGTAATTGGAGGGAATCTAACATCTAGTCTACTTGCAACAGTTGCGTTTGAATTTGCATTTTGTACAACAATTGTTCCCCCAGTAATAGAAAATAGAATTGGGGTAGTTGTATTGTAATCAAATTCACCTGATAAGCTATTGGAATTGCTTATTGTCCCAACTGTAATAGTCCCATTACTCATTACGAAAGTTCCAGCAGTAGTGCTTAGTATTCTACCAGTAGAATTTATAGCTCCTCCGTCTAAATAAAAATAAGAACCAATATTTAGGGTCATAGAATAGCTTGAAGCACTACCTATATTAAAAGTGCCTTGAGATACATGAATTAATCCACTCATACCAACATTCCCAGCTTGACCAACAATAGTTAAGTTTGGATTGTTTAACCAAATACCACCAGTTGTTGGGATAGTGTATGCAATTGTTGTAAATATTCTGTTAGTGAATAAATTATAGCCTGAGAATTTAAGAATACCTTTCATAGGACTTACAGTAACAAATCCTGCACTGTCAGCATTCGAATTTTGGATAGTTAAATTAGGTAAATTTATTTCAAGACTTGGACTTGATGGCAAAATTGTTGATCCAGTTAATGTTTTATTTAAAGTTAATTGGTAAAGATTTGTTATGCCATTTATACCAGTGAAGTTAGAATTAGCCTGACCTAAAAATTGAATAACTGAATAATTAGCTGTATCAACAAATAAGTTTAGATTTCCTTCGTTTACAACATTACCTAAAATGTTTAATTTGCCTATTTTTGTTGTGGCATCCAAAGTACCACCATTCATAACATATAAATGATAGCATGAATCAGTTATTAAATCGACATGTACTGTAAAAGTACTGTCAATATATACAAAATCCATAGAAGTAGGTACTGTGCCTGTAGACCAAGTGGCAGGATTGGACCAAACATCATTTGATATTGAATGAATTGTTGCTGGAGATATAGTGTTAATAGATTGAGATAATGGATTTAATGTTAAATATAAAGGACCTCCACTACATAGTGAATTAGTAGCAAATACGAAATAATAATATAATGTTGCTGGATTTAATCCATTATCAGTAAAGTTTGTACTAGATTGATATGCAACAATTGTACCACCTCCAAATGAATCTCCAGGATTATAATAAGTGCCATTTAATGGAGTCGCAGATATTGAAGAATTTGTACTGCGAATTATTAAATAATGATCTGCATCTGGAGATGAATTAAATGATCCTGTTACATATAAATAACTTGCTGAAAAAACAAAAGCAGATGGTTGGTTTGTCGGACTGTAGCAAGGTGGTAACTCTGATGCACCCATAGTAGGCACTGTTGCTCTTGGTAATCCATTTATGTCATTAGATATACCAGGTATAGTAATACCTGCAATTAAAGCTGGATTACTAATGTGTAAATCCCCAGTAGCAATAAAATTAGGATTCGCTGCAATAGAATGAGATTCTTGGCCTGTAATTGTTTGCCAACTTGCTAAAGTAGTATAAGCAGTGCCGGCAAAATTGCCAATATTTGCACCACTTGTATAATAGTCATTATAATCTATAGTGTATACAGTTGGAGCTGCTGTTATATTAATTAATTTAAGAGTTCCATCGAAAATATTATTTTCAATTGTTAAATTAGAATTTGCACCGTAGAAATTATTTATGTTGAAGTTATAGCTTGTTGTGTTTCCAACTAATGTGTTAAAAAGAAATTTCACATAATTTAATGAGCCACCAAAATCACATACATAAGAAGCAGAAGCACTACCAGCATACATATAGTTATTGTATACTAAAGCTTCTTGGCCAACTCCAGTACCACTATTTGTCCATCCCTCCAATACTCTGGCACCACCTAGATTAATCATATTATTATCGTGGAATTTCCATTGACCTGTAAGTCCACTTATGAATAAACCTTGACTAGCTGTTTTAGTAGCATCTATGTACACAGTATTATTTCCAAATTCAAATCCACTAAGGTTTCCAATTTGTGCAGGTCTTCCAGTTGTGTTGTAAAAATAATTATAATTCATTACAACATTTGTTGATAAAGATGCATTATTTGAAACAAACCATATGCCTATGCAACCATAATTTATTCTATTAAAGCTAATATTTATCGAAGAGTAATTTGAACCTGCTGCAGTTCTAATTACGTATTGATTGCTGTCAGTGTTTGTTTGAGTTCCTATTAATAAATTATTAGTAATATTTAAATTGTTTGCACTATTTTTTATTAATATGCCATTAGCATAAGTAGTATTTGTGGGTTGGATAGTCATAAAACGGAAGTTAAAAAATTGAGCACCGTCAAATTTTACAACATAGTTGTCATTTGCATTTGTTGCATTATATTGCAATACAACTGATGTATTATTGTTAGTAGCACTTTGGAATGTAATAGTGTTAATTGAATTAGAACCAACAACTGATGTTAAATTGATTTGTTCTTTATAAATAGCTGAAGCGACATTAAAAGTGACAGGTCCATTAGCGCCTAAAAGATTTAATGCATTAGTAGCGTCTGCGAAACTATGGAAATTTGTTCCAATTGTAGCAAACGAACTGTCAATTGTGTATATCCCATGTAATCCATTGGCTAAGGTGTTTGTTGTAGTATTGTTTGTAAGTGGATTTGCAGTTAAGTAATTAGGGCCACCTATACAAAAAGAATTTACTGCAAATACAAAGTAGTAATACTGAGTGCCTAAATTTAGATTGGCATCGGAAAATGATGTAGATGTTTGATAAGCTAAAACTGTTCCACCACCAATTGTTTGGCCTGCAGAATACACAGTTCCAGTGATAAGTGATGAACTTAATGTGTTAGAAGTGCTTCTGACAATGAGATAGTGATCAGCACTTGCTGAAGGCGAAAATGTGCCAGATACTGTCGTGAAACTAGGAGTTAAAGCTAATGCTGTAGGTTGATTTAATGGATCTACACAAGGAATTGCTGGAATAATATTTACAGTGTAGTCTTCTGTTTCCCCCCAAGAATAAGTGCCACAAGGTACAGGTGCAGAAGATTCTTGAGATATTACTCTCATTCTTGTGTTTCCAGCAGTTGCTGTCAAAGGTATAGTTATTGTTGCAGTGTCAGTATGTGGGCCTGAAACAGAAGCTGGAGAAGCATATACTTGTTCCCCAGCATCGAATATACCATTCTGATTATAATCTATCCATACCCCTACGTAATTTGAATAAGATCCTCCACATGTTCCAACTTGCACACTTAAAAAGTATGATTGGTTAGCAAGAAGTGTTGGAGGAGCAACTGAAACAGTATAGTTGCTATATTCATTTAAGATTGAACCAGGATCAGGTGCTGTTGTGGAGCATGTAGATGAATTATTTAATGTGCCAATTGATACATTTAATAATTCTTCATCAGCTATGGAAGTTGCATTAGAAGTACAGTAAACTAATGCTGAAGTTCCCGTAACTCCAACTGTCCAGTTTGCACCGCCTCCATTGAAATTAATGTTTCCTGAATAATAAGAATTAGCTGATATTGGTATAAATTTACAATATAATGAAGTCGCTGATAATGTTCCATTAGAATATGGTATGCTTACTGACGAACCAAATCCAGATCCAGATCCTAAGGAGATTTGGAAGCCACTCGGTGCTGTAACTGTTATTGATCCTGTACCTGCTGTTAGATTGTTTCCTGAAATCGTAAACATTGTTACTGCAGATGAATTACCAAAAGCTACGTATCCAAATGCATAAGATGCTGGAGTACTTGTAATGTATGGAGAGGTATTAGGGAGGATGTTTACAGTATAATCTTCTGTTTCTCCTCCATAATAATAAGATCCTGTTGGATAGTTAAAACATGGGGTTGGTTGATAATAATAATCAGCAATAATTCTCATTCTTGTTTGTCCTGCCGTTGCAGTTAGCGGTACAAGAACACTTCCAGTTAAAATAGCTCCTGAAGTAGTGTACGTTCCGCTATAAACTAACTCTGTAACTGGATCGAAAATTCCATCTTGGTTATAATCAATCCATGCACTACAATAGTTTGTTGATGATGATGAATAAAGCGATCCTCCAATTGAAAATGAAAGTGGATAATTTACTCCCATAATAAGTTGGGCTTGGCCTACGGTTGTAGTGTAATCTGAATACATTGAACCTCCAGTGGTATTATTTATACCCCCAAAAGTAACATTTGAGATATTATCATAAGTAGTGTATTCAGAAGCTGAAGCACAATAGATTAATTGGGAGGTGCCAGATAATGCAATGTTTGAAGTAGCTCCGCCACCCGTTAATGCTAAGATACCTGTATATGGTGTGTTTGGTGAAGTAGGTGCAAATCTTGAATATATAGTTGTATTAGCTAATAAGGTCCCAGTATAAGGTATAGTTATAGATGGACCGAAACCAGAGCCCGCTACCAATGAGACTTCAAAGTTTGCTGATGCTGTAATAGTAATGTTTCCTCCACCAGCTGTTAAATTCCCAGCTGAAATCGAAATAGATTGAGGTGTAGAATATGTTCCACTTAAAGCATAACTAAAATTAATAGATGAGAGTGATGAAGAAATATATGGTAAAGTAGGCCATGTTGTATATGATATATCATCCATAAACATATTGTCTCCATAAGCACTAGTTGCTTTAAATAAAAGATAATTTGTTCCACCGTTAAAAGATGAAGGGAAATTAAATGTGTATTGGTACCATCCAGCACTAGATACAACTGGAGATTGAGTAATATCTCTATTAATAGTGCCTAAAGATGTTGCACCAG
>CAYRBL010000010.1:0-21495 GCA_964422385.1 uncultured Bacteroides sp. | reverse complement strand
CCTTCAAAGGGAGAATAAAACATTTCTTCCTAAAAGCCTAAAAGCCTAAACAGCTAAAAGCCTTCCTTTATTTTTTAAAATAATTCTGAACAAAAACACACGCTAATTCAATAATAATACCTACTTTTGTTTCTTATTTAAAAACATAAAAATAATAAAACAAAAAAAATGAAGAAAATTAAACTTATTGTGCTAATGGTAATCATTATCGTTAGTAACTTTACGGCAAAAGCACAGAACAACTTCACTTTTAAACTTACGCCCGATTATAAAGACGTAGCTGTGTATTCGGTAGAGAATAAAGGAATTTTAGTGTTCGAGAGAATTAAAAATGAAAAGAAAATTTACGAACTTAACATCTATTTTCTGGATGACAAACTAGAAACTAAATGGACTAAAACTATCGAAAATTCAGATTTTAAAATTGATAAAATCAAAACGACAGAAGATAAATCTAAAGTGGTAGTTTCCTTTTTTGATGGGCAAAAAGACAACAAATGGTCGCACAAAATAATATTCGACGACTTGATAAGAATACTTTCGATAAACCTCGAAAACGGCGACAATGTAATGATGGACGCTAAATTACCCTACCGCGCAGTGATGGAAGACTTCGGCGTAACTTCCGAACAGATATACGGTATTTTTGTAGACAAAGGATTTACCAAAACCAAAGTATGTGCTATCATAAAATCGTTGCAGGAAAAGAAAAACTTTACAGTAAATATGGGCGAAGACATCAAAGTGTTGGCATATACAGGCTCCTACACACTACCTACCGACGGCAATGTGTACACAATGCTAACCTACGCCGACAAAGCAAAAGGGATAATCACCTGCCAAATCGATCAGATATCACCTGAAGGGAAAATAACAAAAGTAAGCAAAAAGGCACTCTCGGAAGACATTGAATGGCCTATGTATTGTCAGGCATTTCATACAGGAAACGCTGTAAATTTATTTGGCTTCGATATGTTATTCAAAGCATCAACCTTTGATATGGTAGAACCGGTAAGCGGTTTCTCTATGCTGAAAATAGAAGACCAAAAGATAAATTCGTTTGCCACAACAGGCTTCGGCGACCTTAACCATATAATGATTTCGGTAAACGATGACGGATTATTTGGCAGCATTCAGAAAAAAGTAAAGGAAAAAAGAGCTCAAAAAGGAACCCTCAACCAACCTTTTAATATAATACCTCATCCAACTGTTAAAATGGGTGATTTGTACTACTCCTTCTTCGAATCTTATGCTCCAATTTATGAAGTAACAAAAGAATTAAACCCAAGCGGAAAAAGTTATTCGGAGAAAAAGAAGGTTAAAGAAACATTTTTCCCTCACATACAAGTTGCATGTTTTGATGCCGAAGGAAATTTGAAATGGGATAATAATTACAAACTCGAGAAATTTACAAGAGACAAAGCAAGCTTAAATACTACCTGGCAAGTGAGCGAAGATGGCGTGGTAAGCTCCATAACACACACAGATAGCTATAAAATATTTAAATTTAAAACATCAGAAGAAAACGTGATAAAAGAAGAAGAAACTTCTTTTAAAAAGATATTAGACGATGGCGAATGGAAAGATATGGTGTCGGCAAAAGACCTTTTGATTTCTGGAAGTCATTATGCATTTGCATTGGTTGCACTCCCTTTAAAAACAGATGGCGGCAACTGGGTAATCTGTTATATAGCACGCAAGGATAGGAAAAGTGCAAGCTATTTAACCTTTAAACCATACAAATTTTAACAACAAAAAGATAATACAAAAAAGGCTGTCGTTTTATCAACGACAGCCTTTTTTATATGTTTTAGGTTTGAAATTATAGCTTCGCAAAGAAGACAGTATAATTCTTACCATACTTTTTAGCACACTTAGGACAAGTAGTATACCACATAAATATCTTTTGTGCTTTAAGATTTTTAGAAGCTAAGATATTTGCAAAATCCTTATGCCAATTACCAGTTTCTTTAAAAGGTCCTTCATAAACTTTAGTATAAAACTTACCACTTAAAGAAACATTTTCAGCATCCGAAACCTCTTTGTCTACCGCCAAATACACATCCATATTCCACTTAGAAGTATGATCCGACAAGCACAACCAATCTGTAACCGCCGCATTTGATTTTGTAACTTTAGCGTCCAACTTCTTCATAACTCCACCAAAGTTCATTGGCATATAAAAAAGCGTACACACATGATCCTTGATAAACTTTTTATTATTCCACTCAATCATCTTATCATCCCATGGTTCAGGATGAAATTCAGGGCAACACTCTGCATTTTTGTTTGTTTCCATAGCTCTTCTTATTTATAAATGATGTTTATTATTATTGTTATTTTTAAAGTATGAATATAGTTTACAAAAGTATAAATTTATTTTATGATAAGTATAATTAATCTAGTAAAAAATGAATTAAACTTTAGGCATTCCACACTTCTCACTTTAGGCATTTCTATTTTCAACTTTAGGCATTTATCTCCCCCAACTATCCCTATCCAGGCTTCTAAAATTTATAGCTTCAGCTAAATGATCCGTTGCAATATGCTCTACATTCTCAAGATCGGCAATCGTTCGAGCCACCTTTAGTATTCTATCATAAGCACGCGCCGACAAACCTAATTTCTCCATAGCAGTTCTCAATAAAACCATACCTGCATCGTCAACATTACAATATTGCTGCAACATTTTACTACTCATCTGGGCATTGCAATGTATAGAAACATTGGCTTCGAAACGCTTTTCCTGAATCAATCTGGCTCTAATAACACGCTCTCTAATCAGCACACTTAATTCGGAAGGCGTCTTCTTCGAAAGCTCCCTAAAAGGCACGGGAACTACCTCCACATGAATATCAATTCTGTCGAGCAAAGGCCCCGAAATCTTATTCAGATACTTTTGCACAACCCCAGGACCACACACACAATCAATGTCAGGATGATTATAATAACCACATGGGCATGGATTCATAGCTGCAATCAACATAAAACTAGAAGGGAATTCCACACTCGATTTAGCCCTCGAAATAGTAACAGTTCTATCCTCCATCGGCTGCCTTAACACTTCCAATGCCGATCTTTTAAACTCTGGCAATTCATCCAAAAACAATACTCCATTATGCGACAAAGATATTTCACCAGGCTGAGGATTACTACCCCCGCCAACCAAAGCTACGTCAGAAATCGTATGATGGGGCGAACGAAAAGGACGGATTGATATCAAGGAAGTATTCTTCTTCATAGTTCCAGCAACCGAATGAATCTTGGTTGTCTCTAATGCTTCATGTAAATTTAAAGGAGGTAAAATGGAAGGCATTCTTTTTGCAAGCATTGTTTTGCCAGAACCTGGAGGCCCTATCAAAATTACATTATGGCCACCTGCTGCTGCTATCTCTAAAGATCTTTTTATATTCTCCTGACCTTTTACATCTGAAAAATCAAATTCATATTCGCACAAACTTTTATAAAACTCATCTCTAGTATCAATTATTGTTTGTTCTAACTCCACATCTCCATTCAGGAAGTCGATTACCTCTTTAATGTTTTCAACACCAAATACAGGGAGGGTACCTACTATTGCTGCTTCTCTGGCATTTTGTTTTGGTAAAATAAATCCTTTAAATCCTTCCTTCTGGGCTTGAATTGCTATGGGTAATGCTCCTCTTATAGGTTGCAGTCCTCCATCCAGCGACATCTCACCCATTATAATATAGTCAGCAATTTTATCTTCACTTATCTGCCCCGAAGCCGCAAGTATCCCCATCGCTAAAGTAAGATCATAGGACGAACCTTCTTTTCGGATATCTGCAGGAGCCATATTAATTACTATCTTTTTGCCAGGCAATCTAAACCCATTATTCTTCAGAGCCGCCTCTATTCGTTGCTGGCTTTCCTTTACTGCACTATCCGGCAGCCCTACCAAGAAAAAACTTACACCTTTATCTATATTTACTTCAATAGTTATTGTTATTGCATTTACACCATGGATTGCACTTCCGAAGGTTTTTATTAGCATTATTTATTTTTTAGGTTTGTATTTCGAAGCTTGTAATATTGCTTGAGAATCGTCTATACCAATCATGTCTTTAAGTTCTGTTTTTTTGTTCTCCATATAATATTTCACAATCTGCCAACCCACCCAATCAGCCATACGTGGAGGAGAACCAGGGAAGCCATTCGTTTTTGGACCTTCGCTTATAAAAGGTCTTATTTTATGAAAATCTTTACAATATAAAAGATTGTTTTGAATGAAAAAAGCCCATATATTCGCTTCATTCTTCGTACACCAATCTAATTGTTCTTTTGTATAACCAATCTTTGATCCATCAAAAACTTTCGGTATCATTGCATCTACAAAATACAATATTTTACCTCTATAAACCATATAATCTAATAAAGATTTACCATTAGGGTCAAACTTTATCGACCGTTCGGCAATGGTATTCATACAATCTGACAAAATAAAACTACTATCCAAACGAGCAGCTAAATATTTTGGAATCTCAACGGATGGATACATCTTAAAATCACTTCCAAGATACATATCCAGTGCAATTGCCATTACAGTATCCAAATATATTACTCTGTTTTGATAATCTAAAAAAGAATGATAAGTATAAACTTTAGGAATATTTTTAGTAGGAAAATAATGTTTAAAATAAGTAAACGCTGAGCCCAACTCGCTCTCAATCCATTTTATATCAGGATACTTTTTAAGGATCTCATCATATATTTCGTGAGACTTAGGATCAGAAACAAAATTATATATCCTTAATATATTAACGGTGTCATCTAAATTAGCATCCAAAAAAAGCATATAATCCTTTTGATTCTTCTTTAATTCGGCCTTTAAATTATCAACATTCAAATTCATCAGCACCTTTTCGTACCTATAAATTTTTACATCAACTTTTGAGTCTTTTGGAAGCTCAATATCTAGCTTACTTTTCTTATTATTTTTACAAGAAGTAAAAAAAAGTATCGAAATACACACAATATAAAAGGATGTTTTTATGAATCTCATTGTTCTATTAAATTTTTATTAATCTATAAAAAACTGATCTAGCTATACAAAAAGTAAAATTAACTGTTTAGTATAGTAACTCAAATATGTATTATTTATTTTTAATGCAAAGGTATTTAATTCTAGTAGATTTTAACTAATTTTGTTTTTTTATTTTTATAAAAGAATTTAATATTAATAAAACAACAACTAAACAGTATAACATATTATAATATATGAAAGTAGCTCTAGCTCAACTCAACTATCACATAGGGAATTTTGAAAATAATTCTGTTAAAATTAAGAAAACTATTCTTAAAGCGAAGCGTCTTGGAGTCGATTTGGTTGTTTTTGCAGAATTATCGGTCTGTGGATATCCTCCCCGCGACTTTTTGGAGTTCGACGATTTTATTTCGCAGTGCAATTCTGTAGTCGAAGATATATGTTCAGTTTGTAATGGCATAGCTGCTATTGTTGGCGTTCCTACAAAGAATCCTGATGCAAAAGGTAAGGATTTATTCAACTCGGCTTTGTTTATTAATGATGGTAAAATAATATCTATTCATAATAAAAGCTTATTGCCAAACTATGATGTGTTTGATGAATATAGATATTTTGAACCAAGTAGAAAGTCGGATATAATTAATTTTAAAGGGCAGAATATTGCAATAACTATTTGCGAAGATTTATGGAATATTGGCGAAGAAGTTCTCTATCCGTACTCCCCAATGGATGAACTGATATGCCAGAGTCCGGATATGATGATCAACATTGCTGCCTCTCCTTTTAATTATGATCAAAGGAATATTAGGAAAGATATTTTGGCTAAGAATGCAAAGAAATACCGCCTTCCTTTACTATACGTCAATCATGTAGGTGCTCAAACCGAATTAATTTTTGATGGCGGTTCCTTAGCTATAAATGCAAAAGGAGATGTTGTTGAAGAATTAAAATATTTTAAAGAAGATTTCAAGATTGTTGATTTAGGCAACTTAAAAAGTCAAGATAACATCACAGATGAAGAGCTAATAGAAGATATTTCGCTAATACACGACGCTTTGGTTCTGGGTATAAAAGATTATTTTCAAAAGCTTGGTTTTAAAAAGGCGATACTTGGTTTATCAGGTGGCATCGACTCTGCAGTAACGCTCGTTTTAGCTGCTGAAGCTTTAGGTAGTGAGAATGTAAAAGCACTTTTACTCCCTTCGCGCTACTCTTCACAACATTCTATTGATGACGCTGTGGCATTGGCTAAAAATCTAAAAGTCCCATTCGAAACCATACATTTCGACGATGCTTATATTAGTTTTAAAAGTCTGTTGTCGCCCTATTTTAAAGATTTGCCTTTTGACGTTACCGAAGAAAACTTACAAGCCAGAATACGTGCGGTATTGTTGATGGCTTTCACCAATAAATTTGGATATGTATTATTAAATACTTCAAACAAAAGCGAAGCAGCAGTAGGTTACGGCACTTTGTATGGTGATATGTGTGGAGGCTTAAGTGTGTTGGGCGACCTATACAAAACTCAGGTGTACGAATTGGCAAATTACATCAACAGAAATAAAGAGATTATCCCTGACAATTCAATTACAAAGCCACCTTCGGCAGAGTTGCGCCCCGATCAAAAGGATTCCGACTCCTTGCCAGAGTACGATATTTTAGATAAGATTCTTTTTAATTATATTGAAAAGAGAAAAGGGCCAAAGGAACTAATAGCAATGGGTTTTGAGGAAGCAATTGTAAAGAAAACCTTGAGACTTGTAAATATGAATGAGTATAAAAGGCATCAAACGCCACCCATTTTAAGAGTATCTCCAAAAGCTTTCGGGATGGGAAGAAGAATGCCTATTGTGGGGAAATACCTCTCTTAAAACAATTAATAATTAATAATTAATAATTAATAATATTTCATTAGAGAATATCTTAAAACACCATTTTTGTATAAATATATCTTTATTTAAAAAATAAAAACATTATTATTTTTAAATTGTGTTTTAATTGTTTTCCTCTTTTTATTATTAATTATTAATTATTAATTCAATTTTGTTTTAGATAGATTCTACTGCTCTGATTTCTGGAATAGCATTTCTAACTGCTGTTTCTACTCCGTTTTTCAAAGTCATTAAGCTATATGGACAAGAACCACAAGCTCCGGTAAGCTCTACTTTTACAGTTAAATCTTCAGTAAGTTCTACGAAAGAGATATCGCCTCCATCGTTCTGTAAATACGGTCTGATCTGCTCGATTGCATTTTGAACCTTTGCAGTCATTTCTAATCTGTTTTCTAATGTCATTACGATGTATTTTAATTAAATTATTTTAATATATGAATTAATTTTTCATTTCAACAATTCGGGTTGGTTGCAGGTTAGCATTCCTAATTGCTACTTGTTGTGCAACATTTTCAGCTAATACCAAGAAGGCTTTTCCTTCTATTGACTCAGGATTGCAAGCTACCGGTTTGCCACTGTCGCCCGACTCCGAAATAGATTGTACTATCGGAATCTGGCTTAATAAAGGGACATTTAGTTGTTCGGCAAGTTTTTTGCAGCCATCTTTACCAAATAAATAATATTTATTATTAGGTAATTCGGCAGGTGTGAAATAAGACATGTTCTCGACAACACCCAAAATTGGCACATTAATTCCTTCTTGCAAGAACATATCGGCAGCCTTCACTACGTCGGCAATAGCTACTTGCTGTGGTGTGCTAACTATTACGGCACCTGTAACTGGCACTGTTTGTATCATCGTTAAATGCATATCGCCTGTTCCTGGAGGCAGGTCGATTAAGAGGTAATCTAGTTCTCCCCAGTCGCCATCCGAAAAAAGTTGTTTCAACGCACCCGAAGCCATAGGACCTCTCCAAACTAATGCTTTTGCAGGGTCAACGAAGAATCCAATTGACAACAATTTTACTCCATATTTTTCTATTGGTACAATTTTAGTTTTGTCGTCAACAGTAAATGCTTTTGGTTTTTCGCCTGTAGCATCAAACATTATAGGGATTGAAGGGCCGTAAATATCAGCATCTATTAAACCAACTTTTGCGCCGGTATTAGCCAGTGCTACAGCAAGATTAACGGCTACAGTTGATTTACCTACACCACCTTTGCCTGAAGCAACTGCAATTATATTTTTAATATTCTTTAAAAATTCATCATCTACATTACGAATAGTAGTAACTTTGGAAGTAAGATTAACCTCAACCACTGCATTAGCGTCCACATATTGTTTTATGGCATTGATGCAATCGTTTTTCATCATATTCTTCATTGGGCATGCTGGTGTAGTTAGCACTAGGTCGAAAGAAACAGTATTTCCATCAATTTTTATATTCTCGATCATATTTAAACTCACCAAATCTCTTTTTAGGTCGGGGTCGTTAACGTGGCTTAACGCGTTGTTTATTTGTTCAGTAGTATAGTTCATTATTATTTATTTATTTGCTTATTTAGAATCGGTAAAAATAACAATAATAATGATGCGAAGTTCACTTTTTTAAATATAATTATTAATAAAAAAATACATTTAAAAAATAATAAGATAACACTACTTAGCTAAGTTAAGATACAATGCATATTGACTTAACGTTAGCGCAATATAAGCGAAAATAAAAAGCTTGTAATTGGAGTGATTTGCTCATACCCGTTAGCAAGCTTACACTTAAAGGTGAAAAAACCGAATTGGCATAAGCATTTGTAAACTTCATACCCTCTTTAGCAAAACGTTCCATGTTTGGAGTATTATATTTTTTGTTAATAGCCGTCATGCATTCAGTAATAGGCACGGAGCAATCCTAACAACCCATTTCATCAACCAAAAATACAATGATATTTGGTTTTTGAGCATAAACATTTATTGCCAGAGATAAAATCCCTATATGAGAAATAATCTGCTTTAGTATTTCATTTTTCATATGAAAAAATTAATTATTAACTTACTAAAAAAAAATCTATGGATATAAATTGACGATATGATATAATATATTATTGATTAGCCCAAAATTCTTCTTTTGATTTAAACTAAAATAAATTGAAATTGCTGCTATGAAAATAGTACGTACTCTTCCCAGAATAGTACGTACTATTTTGGGAAGAGTACGTACTATCCGGCGAAGAGTATGCACTATTCGGCAAAGAGTACACACTATCTAATGAAGAGTACGTACTATTCTGGGAAGAGTGCGTACTTTCCGGCGAAGAGTATATACAATTCGGCAAAGAGTACATACTATCTAATGAAGAGTACATACTATTCTGGGAAGAGTGCGTACTATTGGGCAAAGAGTACGCACTATTTTACTCGAAATTCATCTATTCTAACTTAAATATATCTATATAAACTATTTTTTCGATACATTTAATTTTTAAATATTAATTTGCTCTTTAACTTCATAAACTAACATTCCATTTTAATAGTAAAGATAAGGCTTCTCAAACATTTTTAGTTAAAAAAACTAAACTTATATTATAATAAATTGTTAAAATTGACTAATAAAAGTTGATAATTTGCAAAATTTTGTTTATTTTTGTAAATATATTTCATTAAAAAATCATATAAAAACAATTAATATTTTAATACTATGAAAAAAACAATTTACTTTTTTATTTTTATTTGCTTAATTGGTATTTCTACCATAAAAGCACAAGGGACTGGTTATCCTGTAGCTACATTAGAGCATAACGGAACGACAACAGTTTATTATGGTAGCGAAGCTTTTATTTCGGCTTACGACTATGCCAATAATGGGGATACAATTTATCTGTCGGCCGATAACTTTAGGTCATATCGTGGAATATACAAAACACTTCACGTATATGGGGCTGGTAGTTCGGATCCGTATACTGCCGGAACTTATTTTAATACCGACTGGCTTTATTTTTATGGCAGCTCTGATTCTTCTACTTTTGAAGGTATCTATATGATGGGAATAGGTTTTCAAACAAATTCCAATGGTATACATCTAAGAAAATGTAGAATTGGTAATTTGCAATTTCAATCAGGCTCACCTAGTGTTTTAATTGATAATAATATTATTTATTATGCTAATTTTAATTGGACTGCAGGGCAAAATGTTAAAGTTAGAAACAACTTATTTATTTGCAGCAGTTGGTGGCAAGCCCTTACAGATGGCGCTTATAATATTTTATTCGAACACAACACTTTTTATGGAGGATATTATTTTATGAATACTGTAAACAATTGCTATTTTAGAAATAATATTTTTTACACATATAATACTTTTACTTGGTCGCTAAATAATTTTACGTATGCTAATAATGTTTTTGAAAGAAATATTATAAATGAAAACTCTAATTCAAGTTTTAATTTTGGTGATACTACAACATACGGAACAAATGTTTTTTTGGGGAATTATTATTCATATAATGGCAATTATTTAAATACACTATTACCAAATTGGGGAACAATTATTGATGCTAATAGTGACTTAACTTTAATCAGCCCACAAACATATCCCGGTACAGACTCAACACAGGTTGGAATGTATGGAGGGGTTAACCCAATTAAACAATTTATAAGACCATCGAATCCATACATCGTAAGTAAAACGATACCTTTTATAACTAATATCAATGGTACATTGCCAGTAAATATAAAAGCAAAAGCACAGAATTATTAAAATACAAAATTTAGCTATGAAATTAGTTGTGAAGACAATGTTATTGCATTAAATTAATAAAATAACAAATAATCACAGCGAATTTTATGTGAATTAAATGAAAAATTTAAAAAATATCACATGAAAAGAATAATTTTATTCATTGCTATTTTGTGTTTTGGTATAAGTTCGGTGTATTCTCAAAAACAATTAACTGAATACCAATATTGGTTTGATAGTGATTTTGCAAATGTAGTATCACAAACTACTTCAGCTATGGATAGTTTGCAAATCATAAGCAATATTAGTGTTGCTGGATTGCAAGTGGGACTTCACAACTATCATTTCAGATGCAAGGACAACACAGGATTATGGAGTCCTGTTGTAAGTCAATTGTTTTTGATTAACTCTAATACAATTTCAAGCTTAGTATTATATCAGAAGCAAATTGTAGTTGAGCAATATTGGATAGATGCTGATTTTGACCACAGAACAACGCTCAATATATCGCCACAAGATAGTATTACATTTATCGGTTCGATAAATACCGATTCATTGGCATTTGGAATACATACATTCCATTTCCGCTGCCAGGACAATTCAGGATTATGGAGTCCTGTAGTAAGTCAGCATTTCTTAAGAAACCTACTTACACGACCTGCTTTAGCTCATAATCAAAAACAAATTGTTTTACACCAATTATGGGTTGATAGTGATTTCGAACATAGAACAACATTAAGTATAATTGGACAAGATAGTATTATTTTTCTTACCAATTTTAATACGGATTCAATAGTTCCGGGAGTACATACATTTCATTATCGTTGTCAAGATAATTCAGGACTATGGAGCCCTGTTGTTAGCCAGATATTTTTAAAGAATATGGGCTCTCAAAGTGTAACACCAGAAGTATTAAGTCACAAACAGATTGTTGTTCATCAACTGTGGTTTGACACTGATTTTGAACATCGAATTACACAAAATTTAATTGGACAAGATTCTATAATATTTCTAAATTCAATAAGTATAGACTCACTTACTTTAGGTATACACATCCTTCATTATCGTTGTCAAGATAATTCAGGTTTGTGGAGCCCTGTAGTAAGTCACGTATTTCTTAAAAAAGATGTTATTCCGTATATAACTGCAAATCCAACATACATACCTAATAAACTAATTGGTTATAGATATTGGTTTGATTACACAAATACGTTTACCTACAAAACAATTCAACCACAAGTAGACTCTGTTTTAATATCTGATTTTGATTTAACAGCTGTAGAAAATGGTAGTCATATTATGCATTATCAATTTTTGGATCAAAGAGATCTTTGGAGCTCTCCAATGTCGGAAACTGTTGTAGTGCAACAAAGACCAGCTGCTGCAGGACCAATCATAGGGCCGATTTCTGTAAATGAATATACTGATAGTGTATTGTATTATGTGCAACCGATATTAAATGCGACATCCTACATATGGACCTTACCTTCAGGCACTATTGGGATAAGTGATTCTAGCTATATTTATGTTAATTTTCCATTACATGCCTCTTCAGGATTGGTAAGAGTGAAAGGACATAACCAATATGGAGATGGAATTGAATCGAATTTAGCTGTTACAGTCAATTCGTTAGTAGTATCACCAATTACCATTAGTTGTCCATCTTTTAGTGTTTGTCAGGATAGTACAGTTACTTTTACAGCAAACATCATTAATGGATTAAATAACACATCTTATCAATGGGTTGTGAATGGGATAAATGTTGGTACAAATAGCAATACATATACATATATTCCATTTAATAATGATCAGGTAAGTTGTATACTTACATCTGATTTAGGCATTGATACAAGTAATCATATTACGATAAGTATTTTCCCTAAACCTAATCCAGCAGGAACTATAAATGGGCTAACAACAGTGTGTCAAGGACAGTATTATGTAGTATATGAAACACCTGTAATATTAAATGCCACATCATATACCTGGACATTACCAAATGGAGCTATAGGAAGTAGTACTACAAATAATATTGCTTTAAATTATAATTTATTTGCAAGTTCAGGATTACTTAAAGTAAATGGGAACAATAATTGTGGAAGTGGGATAGAATCTTCTGTTCAGATAATTGTAGATCCATTACCATCCGACGCTGGTATGATATTTGGACCAACTTCAGTATGTCAAGGGCAAAATAATGTAACATTTATGGTATATCCAATTGCTGATGCAACTTCTTATATATGGACATTACCTAATGGTGTAAGTGGAGCAAGTACTACAAATTCTATAACAGTAAACATTGGTAATAATGTAGTATTTGGAGCTTTAACAGTTAAAGGACATAATGGTTGTGGAGATGGAATTCCATCAACACATACAATTATGGCTGATCCTTTGCCAGCAGCTGCTGGAACTATATCTGGACCAAGTTCAGTATGCCAAAGTCAGACAAGCGTTACGTACACAGTGCCTTTAATTGCAAATGCTACTTCCTATTTATGGACCTTACCAAACGGTGCGATTGGAACAAGCAGTACTAATTCTATATCTATTGACTTTACAACTGCAGTTTCGGGTAACATTAGTGTACAAGGAGAAAACTCATGCGGAGTAGGCACATTATCAACATTAGCTATTAATGTTAATTCCGTTTTAAGCGCATCAGTTAGTATTAGTAGTACCTCATCTACTATATGCCAAGACAGTGCTTTAACATTTACAGCAACATCAGTAAATGGTGGAAACAATCCTACCTTTAGATGGTATGTAAATGGAGTTTTAATGAATACTGATTCAATATTACAAAGTGGATTAGTAACTCATTATCCATTTAATGGAAATGCATTTGATGTTGGAATAAATGCTAATAATGGAGTTGTAATTGGAGCTACTCCAACTACAGATAGGTTTGGAAATCCAAATAGTGCTTATTATTTTAATGGAAGTGGTGCATATATAAAAGCAAGTTCAAATAATTTACCTACAGTTGATCGCACAGTTTCTTTATGGTTTAACGCCAATCAGCTTCAACCCTCACAACTTTCAGGACTTATTGGTTATGGAGGTAACTGGTGTGGTACTACTTGGTTTGAAGGTATAAATACTTCTGCTTTAGTAAATGATGTTCATTGCGGTGCAAACTCATTTGTTGCTTATAATCCAATTACAACTGGACAATGGTATCATTTGGTAGTTAGTAATGATAATTCTGGTAGAAAAATGTATTTAAATGGATCTTTAATAGGAACAAATCCAAATATAGTTAATAATACATATATATTAAATAGAGATATTTCAATTGGAAGTATTACAAATGCTAATGGATATGCTCCATATATTGATGGAAATATTAGTTGGTTTAATGGTAAGATAGATGATATTAGTATCTACAATCGTTCATTAACAAGTGCTGAGGTTTTAAAACTTTATAATGGTTCTACTTTTACTTATATTCCAACAAATAATGATGTTATACAGTGTGTATTAACATCAGATTTGCCTTGTATGCTTAACAATACAGATACAAGTAATGCAATTACAATTACTGTTCATCCTAAACCAGATGCAGCAGGAAGTATAACAGGCTTAACTACAGTATGTCAAGGACAGAATAATGTATTATATACTGTGCCTCCTATTAATAATGCTACGAGTTATATTTGGACTTTACCTGATGGAGCAATTGGTACAAGTGATTCAAATAGCATCATCGTTTATTTTGGTACTAATGCAATATCTGGAAATATTTCGGTTGCTGGCTATAACTATTGTGGAAATGGTGCTGAAGCTACACTTCCAATTATAATAAATCTGCTACCTGTAAATGCGGGTGTTATTAATGGATTAGCTTTTGTTTGTGAAAACCAAAGTAATGTAACGTATAGTGTGTTACCAATAGCAAATGCTACTTCATATATTTGGAATATTACTGGTGGAGCTAGTGGTTCAAGTATAACAAATGCAATTAATGTTGATTACACAACAATAGGCTCAAGTATTATAGAAGTACAAGGATCAAATGCATGTGGACTAGGTGTAATGTCTTCATTATCTATAATTGTTAATCCAGTATTGCCTGCTTCTGTAAGTATTACAAGTACAACTACATCAATTTGTCAGGATAGTGCAGTATTATTTACTGCAACAGCTACTAATGGAGGTACAAATCCAACTTATAAATGGTATATAAATGGAATTTTAAAAGATTCTACTTATGGTATACTTACAAATGGTTTGATTGCATCCTATCCTTTTAATAACAATGCAAACGATGTAAGCGGAAACAATCACAATGGTATTATTTCTGGAAGCCCAATACTTACAACTGATAGACATGGAAAACCAAATAGTGCATTTTCATTTAATGGATCTAGTGATCGTATAGATGCGCTATGTAATGTTTCGGAAGACAGTTTAACAGTCTCATTGTGGTTTAAAACAACGAATCCTAATTGTGGAATTTTCTCAATAACCGCAGATAATGGTTCGAGTCATGATAGACATATATGTCTTAATTCAGGTAATATACATACACGCTTATACAATAATGAGACTATTAATACTTCGGGTACAAATTATGCTGATGGTAACTGGCATTTCATAGTTTATATGTATAAAAGAAATGAGATACCTCAGCAAATTTATATTGATGGAATATTAAAAGCAACTGGAACTAAAACATATTCAGATTTTTATTGGCAAGATAAAATTGTAATTGGATATTCAAGTGATGCACCAAATGTTTATATGCAAGGTGTTATCGATGATGTTAATATTTATAATCGAACTTTATCTAATCAGGAAATTTCATATTTAATTAATGCATCAGGTGCATTTTTCTCTTATATTCCTCAAAACAATGATGAGGTAAAATGTGTAATGACTTCAAACCTACCTTGTGCAATTAATAATCCAGACACAAGTAATATTATAACTATGACTGTGCATCCAAAGCCTGTAGCAACAGGAGTTATTCAAGGATTAGCTACAGTATGCCAAGGACAGGATACATTGAAATACACACTTACACAATTTGCAAATAATGACTCACTTTACCTAACAGGGACATCTCCTTATGGAACCATTGGGGCATTTATTCACGACAACGATTCAATTATTGAAATGTCTGTTAGTTACTTAAATTTTGCAACATCAGGAAATATTTCTATAAAAGCTTATAATGCTTGTGGTACTGCTGAAGTAACATTACCTATAACTGTTAATCCATTACCAGATACAGCTGGATTAATAAGTGGTTCTTCAATTATTTGTGTTGGTCAAACTAACACTTATACAGTGCCTCCTATAGCTAATAGTAATTCTTATATTTGGACTTTCCCTTCAGGTGTTGTAGCTATTGGTACAATTGATTCTAATACCATTACATTAAGTTTTAATGATACTATTTCAGGGAATATTACTGTAAAAGGTCATAATGGATGTGGTTATGGAGTGGAATCTGTATTCCCATTTACAATAAATCATGGATTAGTAGCATCAGTAAACATCACAAGTTCTACAAATACTATTTGTCAGGACAGTGCTGTTTTATTTACTGCAATGGCATCTAATGGAGGTTCAAACCCATCATTTAAATGGTTTATTAATGATATTCTAAGAGATTCAACATTTAGTATTAATACTAATGGGTTAATTGCTTCATATCCTTTTAATAATAATGCAAACGATGTTAGTGGCAATAACCACAATGGAGTTATGTATGGAGCTTCACTTACAACCGATAAGTATGGAAATACAAATCATGCTTTTGAATTTGATGGTATTAATCAATACATAGAATCTCCTACAGCAGTTATTCCTTCAACGGGAGAATTTACTGTTTCAGTTTGGGCTAAACATGATGCTTCACAAACTGGTGGTTATATCGAGATAATCTCTCAAGGAACTTCTGGAAATGCATTTTATTTGGGTAGAAGTTATGGTAGTAATATGCGTTTTGGTGATTCATGGTATTCATCTGTAGCTACCTTACCTACTGATAATAATTGGCATAATTATATAGTTGTTAATTCTGCAACTAATGCTTATTATTATCTTGATGGAGTTTTAACCGATACACATGGAAGTCCTATAGCTAATCCTGCACCAACTGAATTTCGTATATGTCGTCAATATGGACCACATTCAGAGTTTTTCAAAGGGAGTGTTGATGAAGTTAATGTATGGAATCGTGCACTTAGTTCTAATGAAATATCTAATATATTTAATGGAGCCGCATTTTCATATGTACCACAAAACAATGATCAAGTTAAATGTGTAATTACTTCAAATATGCCTTGTGTTACAAATAATCCAGACACAAGTAATGTAATTACTATGACAGTGTACCCTAAACCTGTTGCAGCAAGTGCAATTTCAGGTCTTACAACTGTATATCAAGGACTGAATAATGTTACTTACACTGTGCCTTCTATTAATAATGCAAGCACTTATTTGTGGACATTACCTAATGGTGCTGTTGGAACAAGTACTACTAATACTATATTAGTAGACTTTACTAATCTTGCTACTTCAGGAAGTATTACCGTTAAGGGTATTAATAATTGTGGTGAAGGTATTGCATCATCATTACAAATTAATGTAAGTCCATTACCAGATTCAGCAGGTCAAATAAATGGAGCATCTTCTGTTTGCCAAAATCAAACAAATGTAACCTATACTATTTCTCCAATTCCAAACGCTACTTCTTATATTTGGACACTTCCAAGTGGAGCAACCGGCAATAGTAATACAACTACAATTACTGTTGATTTCACAACAGCATCTTCTGGTATAATTACTGTTAGAGGTGTTAATTCTTATGGTGATGGTGTAGCTTCTACTTTATACATAAATATTAATACACCTTCAGTTGCACCTACCGGAATCAGTGGAGTTCATTCGATATGTAATGGTAGTTCAACAACGCTATCAGTTGGTGGAGGCATTTTAGGTTCAGGTGCTACATGGCAATGGTATGCTAATAGTTGTGGAGGCACAGCTGTTGGAACAGGTTCAGCTATTACTGTAAGTCCATCTGTAAATACTAGTTATTATGTAAGAGCAGAGAATGCCTGTAACTTTACAAATTGCGTTAATATTAATGTAAATGTAAATACATTATCTGATAACCCTACATCAATAAATGGCCCTACTGTTTATTGTTATGACCCTGATAACACAACTACTCTAAATGTAGTTGGTGGTGTTTTAGGTACAGGAGCAAATTGGAAATGGTATACTGATATATATTCATCACCAATTGGGACTGGATCAAGTTTAACAGTAAATCCTAGTGTAACTACTACCTATTATGTAAGAGCTGAAGGTTTATGTAATACTTCTAATTATGCATCTTTTGTTCTAAATGTAAATACTCCTTCTATAGCTCCTATTTCTATAAATGGAACTATTCAACCTTGTGTTGGCACAAGTTCTATTTTATCAGTTAGTGGTGGTGTTTTAGGTTTAGGTGCAAGTTGGAAATGGTATGCCGATAGTTGTGGTGGAACTCCTATTGCAACAGGCAATACCTTAAATGTAATCCCTGTATTTAACAGAACTTATTACGTAAGGGCAGAAGGATATTGTAATACCACTTATTGCGCAAGTAGAACAATTACTGATGCAATTTATCAACTACCTGTTTTATCTTATACTAATAATACAGGCTTTGTTGGTCATGTAGTAAATCCTTATGATGGAACTCCAACAAATATATATCGTTTTGAAGTTAGGTATACAAATGCAGATGGTTTAAAACCTGCTCCTACTTATCCAAGATTACAACTGGATTTTGAAGGCAATGGTGTTTATACTAATTCTAATGATAGACTATTTTATATGCTGGAAGTAGATTTAAGTGATACAATTGTTGCTGATGGAAAAGATTATTATTATATAGCAACAAATCTTCCTGAATCTCAAAATTGGAATACATTAATTACTGCAGTTGATGAAGCAGGTTGTGCAACAACAATTGGACCAGTTAACGAACCAAGAGTACTAACTGCTGCTGATATTTCTATTTTTGCTAATGATATTTCTTTCTCTAATTCACATCCAAATCCTGGTGATGTAATTACTGTTTATGCTACTATTCATAATTATTCAGGGCGACCTGCTGATAATTTTGTAGTGCATCTAGTAAATCAATTTGACACTACTGCAAGTTATGGTAACATAGTAGTTCCACATCTGGGTGCTTATAGCGCAACTACTGTTTCATGGAATATTCAAACACCAGCATTACCTGCTTGGTGTCCTATGCAGGTATTTATTGACTGGACTCATGTATTAGCAGAACCAAACGAACTCGACAATCAAGCTATTCGTCCGTTTACTAACGGTAATTACACCTTACCTGGTAAGATAATGATTACTGCTCATGCAAGTCCTGCTTATGCTCCACAATATTCTAATATTAGTGTTTGCGGTAATGCATATTATATTGGAACAGCAGTTCATCTTAATGATTCGTCTTGTGCTGGTGCAACTGTAACATATACTGTTGTTGAAACTGGTCAAACAGGTAGTACTTACACTAACTCATTAGGAGATTATTGCGTGGGCATTTATGCTCCATATCCTGCAGGTGTTTATCATGTAAACCTTCATATTACAGATTATACTTTAACAGGTGATACAGCTACTTCATTTGAGATATATGTACCACCAGTGGTAATAGTTTATTGTCCTGATTTATCAGTTTCAATAAATATTGGTCCACAAACTGTAAGTCCAGGTTCATGTCATTGGAATAATTGTATAAATATATTACAAGGACAATCATTAAGCGGCTCAATTACTGTTCACAATAGTGGTAATATAGCTAGTGGCCCATCCATATTACATATAGATGCACCTTATGGTTCACCTGCTCCACCTAGCAATATATCTATACCTAGCATAAATGCAGGGGCATCATATACTGTTGCTATTTCTAACATATATTATAATACTGTTGGAGGAACTTATTTTTCAGCAACTGCAGATTATAACAATAATGTAAATGAATGTTATGAATTTAATAATAACAATTCTGTCTGTATTATGGTACATCCTGCTCAACCTGATATTATTGCTGGTGGTTATATTTATCCAACCAATAATGAATGTCAGTTTAATGGTATTTCTTTTAGCATTGACAATACAGGTGGTGTAGCTACTGGGCCATTTAGCAATCGTTTGAAAATTTATAAAGAAGGTGTTTTATTTACAACTTTATATAGTTCTCATTTAGGTTTGCCAGCCCTTAGTTGCGATAATGTTTCATTTAACTGGCCTTCGCCTCATACTATTGGCAATTATACTTTTGAATTTACAGCTGATTATCTTAATGCAGTTTCTGAATCTAACGAATCAAACAATAGTATTACTCTAGCTACTACATTGCTCGATTGTAAAGCTGACTTATCTGTGTATGGTTGTACAAATTTGACGGTAGAACCTGTTGATCCTTTGCATCCAGGAACAATTGCTGTTTCAGCTATTATTGTTAATGGAGGTTTAGTTGCAGCAAGTAACTTTGATGTTGATTTTAATGTTGCTGGTACTGTTTATACCTATCATTTTGCTGGAAGTTTAGATCCAGGACAAACCCATCCAATAACTATGAATGTACCTACTCCAGCTTTTGGAAACAATCAGCTTGTAGTTACAGTTGATCCAGCTTTTACAGTAGTAGAATCTAATTATAATAACAATTCGGTTTCTGCTAGCTTATGTTGGGATTTCTCATTAAGTGATTTCTGTTATGGTGGTGCATTCTGGGATTATACTCAGATTAAAAATCAACCGGTAATTCTTAATGTGGGTGTTAATAATATAGGTTTATATAAAGCTTCTAATTTAAAAATTAAGTTCGAAGTTAGTGGCCCTGGTTTGTCTGGATGGCTCAACCTTGGCTATGCTAATACCTATTGTGGTACTACCTTCTGTAGTTGCCCATTTTCAGCTTACTTACCTACACCGTTTGCATTCCCTCATGTGGGTACTTATTATGTACGTATGTCTGCTGACCCTGATAATGATTACATCGAATGCAATGATGCAAACAACGTTTTGATTGTATCGGTTACTATTACCGATTTGCCGAATTATAGAGTATTATCTCAATATATAGCTCCTTCAAAACTGAATCCTGAACTTAATGAACCTATTGCAATAGATCTTACTTATGAGAATATTGGAATGACGAGTACGGATTCAATGTATCTTTTTACCCGAATTGATAATACTCCATTCGATACTGTAAGAGTTCCTGGTTTAATGAGCGGTACTTTCACTACTATTCACGTAAGTAAACCTTGGTCTTCAAACCTTAGAGGTATACATATTATTCGTTCAATTATCGATTTCAAAGGCGATGTAGTTGAAACAAATGAAATGGATAATGAAGCTACACGTGCAGTAATAGTTGGAAAATCACCTAACTTATTATTTACACATTTCGATGTTAGCGATAGTCTTCCGGCTTATCATTCTACTATAAACATTAATGCTACAGTTAAAAACGTAGGATATGATAGTTGTAGTGCTACTGTTAAGTTTTATTATCTAGATAATAATGGTAATGAAGTTTTTGTTGGACAACAATACGTGGTACTCGACACTTCTCAAAGTGCTCCTATTTCGATGCCATGGTATGTTGAAGATACTAAAACTACTCTTATTGCACGTATCACTAATGGTATACCTGTTGAATACGATATTACCGATAATGAAGCCAGTAAAAAAATTGGTGGAACTGTTAGTTTATCATTTACTACTACTCCTGCGTCTTGTCATTTTGTAAAAGATGGAAAGGCCAAGGTGATTGTGGGAGGTATTCAACCACCTTATTCTATTGAATGGAGTACTGGAC
>CAYRBL010000009.1:0-21977 GCA_964422385.1 uncultured Bacteroides sp. | reverse complement strand
AAGTTAAAAATATTTTACTTAAAAATGGTTATCGGGATTATTTATTATTTGTTGCAGGAATTAATACAGGTTTAAGAATATCGGATTTATTGAAATTGCGTGTATCGGATGTGAAAGATAAATCACATATTGAGTTTAGGGAAACTAAAACGGGCAAGAACAAGCGTTTTTATATCTCTCCTACACTTAAGACCTGCTTCGATAATTACACGTCTTCTATGACCTCCAGCGAGTTCCTTTTTCAGAGTCGCAAGGGAATTAATAAACCGATTACAAGAGTACAAGCGTACAAAATTATTAATGATGCCGTAAAGTCTACAGGATTATGCGATAAAATCGGTACTCATACTTTAAGAAAGACTTTTGGATATTGGCATTATCAACAATTTAAGGATATTGCTGTATTGCAGGATATTTTTAATCACTCTGCTCCTTCTGTAACTCTTCGTTATATAGGGATTAATGACGATATGAAAGATAAAACTATTGCTGAATTTGCTTTGTAACCGCAAATATTTGGGTTTTTTAAGCCTTCCTTTTAGGTCATCATTGAAATTCGTTTTATTCGATAACATCTTAACCGTCTTTGTCCTCTACCTTAAAGCCTATTGCCTTTGTAGCAGGTGTTTTAGTAAGCTCTGAAAGTTGCTTCAACTGTAGAAAAATATCATTAATATCGGCACTTGTATCTTTTGCATATAACATGAAGCGACTTTCAAGCTCATCATACCTTTGAGACAATTCTTTGTTTGTCAAAGCGAACTCTTTAAGTTTTACAAATATTTTTATTATCTGAATATTTACTGCTATCGCTTGCTTACTCTTTAGCACACTGCTCAACATCGCCACCCCATGCTCATTAAAGGCATATGGATTAGTTGTAGAAAATTTAATAGTTTGGAGGCGGTCGCAATTTGCGACCAGCTCATTTTTCTCATTATCATTAAGCTGGAACATAAATTCTGACGGAAACCGCTCAATATTACGCTTAACAGCCTCATTAAGTCTCTTTGTATCGACTCCGTAAAGCTCTGCTAAGTCTCTATCAATCATAACTTTTTGATTGCGGATGACAAATATCTTATTTTCTATTACATCTATCGAAATAATATTATTATCCATATTGACCCTTTTACTTTGCTTATCGGATTCTATCCTATTTTAAAACATATCCAGCAATCGGGCAACTTTATTAACCACCCTGCTTCTGTTTTATAGTGATCATTTTAAATCAAAATCAAAGAAATATTTTAATGAAATATCGAGTGTTTCACATAACTTAACGAGTGTAGAAAGTCGGGGTTCTTTTAGCCCACGCTCGATTTCACTTAATCCGCCTTTAGAAATACCGCTCTCATAAGCAAGTTTTTCTAACGTAAGTTTTTGCTCTTGTCTGAGCTGTGTAATTCTGTTACCTACCTGTATATTTAAACTCATTATGATTTACAAACCCCTTTGTTCATATTCATGAACTTCAAGGTTTATAATAATTAATTCATATGTTATACTAGTTCACATAAATGAACTTATGAAACTTTTTTATTTTTAAAAATTTTAATTTCGCCGATAGTCAATGCTATATTAAATATATGCTTTTCGGGTTGGATACATAATTAATTCTAAAGAGCTTTTGGATTACAAAACTCGTATTACCTTTCTAGTAAAGGGTTATACCCCCCCCCCCCGAAACCTTGATTATACCTGAGAAAAAGAGTACAGTATATTACATATCTTTATTAAAACTATTTTAAAACAATAAATTTATATCTTTCGTGTCTTATTTAGCTGTGTTTAGAAGAAAATATAGAGTTGTCGTGTCAGTATTATTTGAAAGGGTGGCTATTATGCAGTGGTTTAAGAATTTTAAGATTTCGCAAAAGATCTTGGCGTTTGTTGCAATGGCAACATTATTTATTTGTATTGTCGGTTATGTCGGATTTCATTTCACCACAAAAGGTGCAAACGATATGACAGCTATTTACAAAGACAGAGCACTACCTATGATGTGGATGTATGATGCTGTCGGCAATGTTAACAACATAGAAGCTCTTATTAATGAAATAAATGCAACATCCGATAAAAATACACAAAAAGCAATGTATGATGAAATTGTTGCAAACAGAGAAGACAATAATAAAATACTGGCGGAATATGAAAAAACAAAGCTTGACCCTTTTGAACTCAAAACATTGGCAGAATTAAAAAATAACCTTCAGGAATACAGTGTTGTTCAGACAAAAACTATTGATATGGGAATGAACGGCAATAGAAACGAAGCCGAAAAATATTTTCTGTCTAACATAGATGCGGCCCAAAAAGTAGGTGATAATTTTAAAGCTCTTGCAGATTACAATGCTAAAGTTGCCAAGGAGTTGAATACTCAAAATGACAAAGATGCAGCAGAAGCAGTCGCTCTTATAATAGGAATTATTGTTGTGGCAGTGGTACTTGCTGTATCTATCGGATTAATGATCGCAAGTATTATTTCTAAGCCGATAAACGCTGTAGTAGAAAACTTAAATGAAGTGGCTAAAGGAAATCTTGCAATTGATGAAGTTCATAATGATTCTAATGATGAAACAGGAATCCTTGCAAAATCGCTTAATCTTACCGTGAAAAACCTTAGAGCACTTATCGGTACAGTTTCTAAATCAATTGAAGAAATTTCTGCAAATTCCGAAGAAATGAGTGCTTCATCTGAACAAACGGCACAAGGAGCTCAACAGACAGCAACCAGCACTCAACAGTTAGCTCAGGGTGCTCAGGAAATTTCAAGAAATGTTGAACTGGGGGCTACAAGCATTAACGGTTTAAATAAAACCATTCAGGGTGTTGCTCTGGAAGCAGGCGTAGTAGCTAAACTTGGTAATGACACAGAAACAAATGCTAATGTAGGTGCTGAACACGTTAAAAAGGCAGTGCTTAAAATAGACAGCATCAAAAATGTTGCTGGTGCTATCTCCATTAATATTGCCGAACTCGGAAAATTAAGTTCAGACATTGAGCAAATCGTTGATTTAATTAAAAATATTGCAGGACAAACCAACCTTTTAGCCTTAAATGCTGCTATTGAAGCTGCCAGAGCAGGAGAACACGGAAAAGGCTTTGCTGTAGTGGCAGATGAAGTCAAAAAACTTGCAGGACAATCAGCAGGAGCAACAGAAAAAATAACAGCTATGATTAAAGAAATTCAAAATAAAACGCATATCGCCGTAAATACTATGGATAAAGCAACTAAAGAAGTTGAAGAAGGCGTGTTTGTAATCAACGATGCAGGAAAAGCACTAGATAATATTATTTCTCAGGTAAAACAGGCTAATAATAAAATACAGGGTATCACTAAAGATATAGACGGAGTCGCTGTCAGCTCAGAAGAAGTTTTAAGAATGGTTGAAAATATTTCCGCTATAACAGAAGAAACGGCTGCAAGTGCGGAAGAGATTTCAAGCATTACCGAAGAACAAACAGCGAGCCTTGAAGAAATAAGCGCAAGCTCTCAAACACTTGCTAAAGTTGCTGAAGACTTACAAAAACAGGTTTCTGTATTTAAAATTTAGGAATCCGACAATGTTAATTAAGTTTGATGATTCCTTATTAACAGGGATTACGGATATAGATATTCAGCATAAGTATCTGTTTAATGCAATAAATAGCCTTGAAGATATTGATAATCACGAAGAACAATTGCGTTTTGCTATTTGTGATATTGAAGAGTATGCCTCTGAACATTTTAAAACAGAAGAACAATATATGGCTGAATGTAAATATCCTGAAACAGAAGAGCATATTAAAGAACATCAAGAATTTTCTGAAAACTATAAAGCATTACAATCAATATTGGACAAACATGATGTTTCCGATGACTTCCTTATTGAGTTAAAGAGCTTTTTAGCAAACTGGATTGTAAAGCACTATACAGAAATTGATGTCAAAATGGCTAAATTTATTAAATATTCGTATAAAAAATCATAAAGGAGACTTACTATGGCTTCAGTCGATACAGAAAGTGATGAACTACAGCTTATAGCATTTAAACTGGGCAATGAAGAATACACCGTGCCGATAGAAAGCGTTCAAGAAATTATTATGCCTCAGCAAACTACTCACATCCCAAAATCCCCTCAATTTGTAGAAGGGATTATAAATCTCAGAGGTCATATAATCCCTATAATTGACGGAAGAAAAAGATTTGACATAAAGGTTACTGAAAATAATGCAGACACAAGAGTCATTGTGCTTGAACTTGATGACCATACAGTAGGCTTAATCGTTGATTCCGTTTCGGAAGTCGTTCATCTTAAAAAGAGCAATATTGAACCGTCCCCGACAGAAAATGACGAAAACAGCTTTATAGTCGGAGTCGGAAAACATCAAGACAGGCTTCTTTTATTATTAGATGCTTCTAAAATTCTTGATATAAAAGAGACTGAGCATATAAAACAAACACTGGAAGCCGTGAATAAGATTTCAAAACTACAGGAAACAATAGCCGAAGCGAATGTCAGCGTTTGAAAATCTTATAATTTAATGAACAATGACAAGAGGTTTCCGACTTAAATTCAGTAACAAGGAATCCATTAATAATTTTGTGTAAACCTCCGAAAATACGTATAGTAGAAAACGGAGGTTTTTCAAATTTCCCCAGGATATTAATAATCTTTTTAAAACTAACAACAATATGTTTGTTTTAATTGACAGATGCAAAACCTAAGCGGGCGACATAAACTCTTCTTAAAATCGATGCTGTGAGCCTCATAGTTGAAATAAAGAAAGCTCATAAGGTTTCACTTATCTAAATATCAGAACTCAATTGTCGATAAATTTCTTAGGTTGAGGGGTATGGCACAGAACCTCCTAACTGTCTTTTGTATCGTAAAGAACAAAAAGCGGGACCTTAAGAAATTTTATTGATTCTCCGATAAAAAAAGAAGAGAAAAATTAATCGGAGGAACAAAGAATGTCAAAGTTATTTACAAAGGAACAAGCAAGAAAATTTCTAAAAGAAGGAAATTTTAAAAATGCAGAAGGCATAGCAAGTGCCATAAAAGAAAGCTTCAAAGAAGTATTGCAAGAAGCCCTTGAAAATGAGCTTGAAGAAGAGCTTGGCTATTCTCGATATGATTGGGCAAACAAAAATACAGACAACAGCAGAAACGGTCATCATAAAAAGACTGTTCGCTCAGAGTTCGGCAAAGTGGAACTTGATATTCCGCATGATAAAAAAGGCGAATTTGAGCCTGTCATCGTGCCAAAGAACTCAAGAGAAGTATCTCCGAGCATAAATGATATGATAATTTCAATGTATGCCAAGGGAATGACAACTCCCGATATTCATTTTCATATGCAAAAAATATACGGGCTTGATATTTCAGAAGATTTAGTTTCAAAGATAACGGATAAAATCCTTCCGAAGGCAAAAGAATGGCAAAAAAGACCGCTTGATTCTATTTATCCGATAGTCTATCTTGACGGAATGGTTTTCAATGTTGTAGACAACGGCTCTGTCGTGAAGAAAACGGCATATATCGTTTACGGAGTGAATACAGACGGGCATAAAGATATTCTGGGCATTTGGATAGGAGAAGCCGAATCTTCAAAATTTTGGATGTCAGTTTTGTCTGACCTCAAAGAACGAGGGGTAGAAGATATTCTTATTGCTTCAATAGACGGATTAACAGGATTCAAAGACGCAATTAAGGCAGTTTTTCCCAAGACAGAAATCCAAAGATGCATTGTTCATCATATCAGAAATTGTACAAAGCACGTTGTACATAAGGACAGAAAAGAATTTTGCAGCGATATGAAGCCTATTTACAAGGCAATAAATGAAGAAGCGGCAATTGAAGCTTTTGATGAATTTTCGGAAAAATGGAAAGCCAAATATCCTTATGCAATAAGGTCTTGGAACAACAATTGGAATGAACTTATGGCTTTTATGAAATTTCCCGCTGAAGTCAGGAGGCTGATTTATACCACAAACCCCATAGAAGCTTTTAACAGGGGCGTAAGAAAAATTACAAAGTCCAAAACTTCTTACAGAACTGACGATAGTCTTTTTAAAATCTTATATCTTGCATCTATTGATATACTTGATAAATGGACTATGCCGCTTCAAAACTGGAGTTTGATTTTTAATCAATTAGTGATATATTTTGAGGGAAGAATTTAAAAGATGATAATTTCTCCTTACAAAAAAATTATCATCTCAAACAAAAAGTATAAATTTAATTTTTATCAGAATCAAAAGAATTATTTAAAATCCCCAAAAAGCCCCTCAGAGGGGCTTTTAAAATGCTTTAAATTACTATTAATTACTAAAAACTAATTCTCTATCTGTTTTAATCGGAACGATTGAACCAGCAGGAACTATCGTATCTTTACCTCTAGGAGCTACGAACAATAAAGATATAGGAAGAAATAATACAGAAGCTACAACAATAGGTATAAATTTGTTGCTATCTGGGTCAAATCTGTCGGTAGCATGTTTTTCCACAACATTAGAAACAGGGATTATTTTTCCACTTGCTAAATTAATAGATGTTAATTGGATACCGACTCTTCCATTAGTTCCAAAGTAAGTTTTTGATTCCACGGAGGATACTGTGCCCTTTACCTTTGAGCCTTTTGGAATAACTACTGCATCGTTAACGGTTACATCGTCTGCAATAGACATATCAACTCTTTGTCCAACAACACTATCTTTTGAAGACAACTGACTGTTTACAATTAAATTGATTGGAGTTCCTGGGTCTAATACCAAATCTTTTGCCAAAGTAATCGGACAAACGAATACGTTAACGAGAGTCACTAATAAACCAGTGACGAAAACTTTTTTCAACATAGACAACGACCTTTCTAAAAAATACACCAACAATTTTATCTTAGATGATGTCAATATATTTGTCAATATTTCTATTCACTAAAAAAGCATTTTTGATAGTCATAAAACTACTTGTTATATAAGTCATTAAAACAACCTTTATTCTTGTCCACCAAACTTATAATAGCAAAAGCACTCAAACGGTTAAAACCTTATCCATACAAAGAGGCTATTCATGGAAGTAGAAAAGAATAAACCAGTATATTCCACTAATGTTGCAGCCGACCTCAGTGGTATTTCAAAAAGTACATTGATGCGTTATGAAGAAAAAGGGCTGATTAATCCTTATAAGAGCAAGGGAGGGAAAAGACTTTACTCTCACAACGATATCGAATGGTTAATATGCCTTAAAGATTTAATTAAAAAGGGCTATAGTATTTTAAGCCTGAAAAAGCTTTTAAAATACGAATCTTGTTATGAGCTGAAAAATTGTTCTGAAGAAATTAAAGCAAAGTGTCAGATTATCAAAGACCAGTTGAAAAATCAGGGATAAACCTTTAGATATTGGCATTATCAACAATTTAAAGACGTTGCGGTATTCTAATATTATTTTAGTTAAATATGACGTTGTAAATAGTTATAATGAATTGTTAAATAAGGTTATGCACTAATTTGATGAACAATGATAAGAAGTTACCGACTCAAATTCAGTAACAATGTTTATCCGTATCCAATTCAGCATTTATTTTCAGGCATTGTTCCAGCTCATAACGCTCTAGGTGGCTTCGTAAAAGAAATCCCATTATTAAAGAGCTTGAAATTACGTCTTTTACGCTGATACCAACATTCTTTCTTGCCCTGTTCAGTAGTTCCGCATAGTCGTTTATTGCTTCAAGTACCTGTGGATCAATTCTGTCCGCCATTAACTTCTCATTTTTCTTAGTCTTCTCAAGGCTTGTAAAGAATTTTTTTATTTGTTTTCTTAAGCTCATTTTATTTCACCCCAATGAGAATGGTAATACACTTAAGTTATACCCTTAAGCGTGATTTTTTAAACATCACTGCACACATACAAGCCAGTTTAAGGCATGTTAAATTTTATTCAGGAGTGTTTGTACCTACGAATTTCAGGGTAAAACAATCATTGTAAGTTTTCGGAAAAATCTCATTAAAAAAACGGCTCATTTCTGAACCGCTCGTAAAATATTACTAATCATATTAAGCAATTTTTGTTAAAAGTTTAAATTGAACTTTAAACCCTAACGAATTTAATATTTTTAAAACTGAATCCATTGAAGGATTAATTTCATTTTTAAATATTCTGTAAAGCTGCTTCCTGTTGAATTTATTTTTTTCTGAAAACTCACTAACAGAGGATTTTGACTTAACAAGATGTTCAAGAGCTATACAAAAAGCTGCTATATCACCATCGTTCATATATTCATCAATAGAGGCATTAAGATAGGCTTCTGCTTCTTCGGGATCTTTTAATAGCTCAATTATATAATCATCCATATTTTTATATTTTCTCATTTTTACCTCCTTTATTTATTTTATGTAACCAATCGAAGATTGTTTCTTTCATTAAAGGATTTCTAAACTTATAATCTTGCCAGTACTCTTTTGCTTTTGATATATCCTTGTTTTGACTGTCTTTATCTCCTGCTACAAGAAATAATATAATGTCTTTTCCATTTTCTCTTATATAAATTCTTGTACCACCTGGATCAAAAAATCTTAATTCTCTTATAAGATCACTATTTGCCCCTTTAATAAATGGGCAATCTCCAAAATTACCAAGCCTAACACGTTGTAATCGTGTTAATACCATCATTCTTGTTTTCCGATCAGTACCTGCAATCCATTCTAAAAAAGGTTGCCGATCATTCTCGGTTGAATAAGGTATAAGATTTTTCTCATTTACTATCATAATATATATTGTATCACATATGACACGTATTTCAAGTGTTTATCTTAATTTAATTCCAAAGAATGTTTTTTGTTTAAGGTGTTCAATTTCTTTTTTAAGTGATTCATTATCGGTTTTTAATTGAATATTTTCCGCTTTAAATTCAGATATTTGCCTTAAATACTCATCTTCTTTTCTTTTTTCTGAATCTATTAAAAGCTTATTCTGTAACGAAACATTTACAATCTCGTCTTTATAAGATTTATGGATTTTATCCACTTCATTAAAAATCAACTTGATTAAATCGGGTTGTTGTTGTGGCTCTATATCTTTATTAACAATATTTTCAGGCTGTCTACTTATCGGAATTTCATCACTTTTTAAGTGATTTACTTCCGCTTTTTTACTACCAAATATCTTTTTGTTCTCTTCTATCTCATGCCTTATTTCTGAAATTTCCTCATCTGACAAGAATACAACAATTTGTTTTCTTCCATTAACAAATTTTTTATCGGTATTAAATTGGTACTTCTCCACTTTTTTACGCACTACAGAATCAGCAGTATTAAAAATACCTTCTAATTGTTTGTATGTATAGAAATTATTACTTGCTTCAACCACTTTTAAACCACTTAAAAATTACTTTTTAACCACTTTTTATTATCTTGACACCTACAAATATCTATATATCATGATACATGCTTATAAGCAAAAAATATTACAAAGAAAAAAGCACTTCCGAAGAAGCACTTATTACTTTTAGCAATCTAATATTACATGTTTCTTCCGAAAAGTGCAAGAGTTTCGTATGCAAATATTTTTGGAGGAATTGAGAGAAAATGCAAAATGCGGCATCACTACAGCAAAAACCGACACAGTTCAAAATAAGTAAGATTACCTTACAAAGTTTATCAAAGTTCAGTATAAGCCCGACAGCAAAGCTCGTATTGCTTTATTTAGTAGACTGCTACAACCCTGCTAAAAGTTATATCTTTCCTAAACAGGAAACAATGACAGATAAGCTAGGAATTTCTTTAAGCAGTGTTAAAAGGGCGATAAAAGAACTTGCTAAGGCTAATATAATCATCATAGAGCTAAAATTTTCTAATAGATATAATCTAACTCCAACTTTTTTCGACCTGCTTAATATGACACCTGATGCAGTCCAAATTGAACCGTTAAAGTGTCAAAATGAAACGAATCATGTAGTAACAGAAAAAGAACTAAATAAAAAAACAGAAAAAACTTTTATTTTTAAAAATCTTTTAGAATTAGGAAAAACTAATACTATCGCATACTATGAACAAATTTTAAATCTTTCGGATCAAGATAAAGAGCATCTTTGTAAAATCAAACTCGGTAGAATGTCCTTAACAGACTTCCAAAAGGTTAATATTGAAAAATTTATTATGTTATCCGATAGTGAAATTGTCGCTATAAATAACAAAGAACCATACCACAGGCAAGAGAACATAGATATTTATTATAATTCCCGTATGAAAAAGATCAAGGAATTTCAAGAACAGCCAGAAAAACAGGAAGAAAATAATTCACAAAATGAAAGAGCATCTGTTTTGGCAGCATTAAAGTGTAGTTATCAAGTTAATAGCAGTAATAAAATTAAACTAATAGACCTCCTTAACCGTAGTAAGGTTAAAATGGAACTATTTAGCATTACTGAAGCGGAGTTATGTTGCTAGAAGGTATCTTTACAAGTGCTGGGATGCCCGACAGCGAAAGTTCAGAGTGTCCCCTTCGTGTTCCTATGTCCCGATAAAATCAACCGCCTTTAAAGCAGCTCTTTTTAAATTGGAAATAATCAATATTAAAAAGTTTTGAATTATTACACAGAGGTGTGTTAAGGAAATCGTAATTTCCCCATATATTTTATGATTTTTTTCTACGGCATCTGGTACACTTATAAATTAGCATTTACAGGAATGTAGGCATTGATTGACACTGATCATTAAAATGTTTAAGCAGTTGTAAAGTTAATTCCCGCATTTCCTCTTCAGGGGGCTTTTCTTGCGGAAATAAATATTTGTCTATTTTACTTGTTCGGAACAATATTTTTCTACCGAAGCGTATATAGAGATCCTTATGGAATTTGCCAGCCCTAATATACTTGTAAATCAAACTTGTAGATACGTTTAATTTTTCAGCAAACTGTTTTACCGATAAAAACTGCTCATTTTCAATTATCATACCAAAAACCCTTTCTATTTATAATAAAAATCCAATTTTACTTGCGATTACTGTTGTTAAATGGGATAGGATGATATGAGATATAGTTAATCGAGGATTTTAATTAAGGAATATAACCCTACAATTATAAAAAATCAAATTGTTAGGAAAGAATCTTAGCGAGGACATAAATTATTTATTTATATGTTCTGTTCTTTCACTTCTCTATAGGTAGGAATAAGAGTGAACGAATGAAAGAAAGAGAAAATAAATATATAAATAAAATATATATAGATTCTTTTTTCATAGAGAGTATTTTATTCGTTCGTTCGTTCATTCATATTTTCCTGTATGGGTATAAAATAAAAGTGAACGAATCATTTTAATCGTTATTAAAATCATCCTCAGGATCAATACCAACCTGTGATTCAGATAAATCCTTTATATCTTCGGGTAATTCTTTTACATACTTATAATATGTATTTTTACCATTACCTTCTTTATATAAAAGCCCTTCTTCTACTAAAATATTAATAATTTTACTCATTTGCGTTCGCCCCGAACCAAAAGTGGACGTAAGATAGAACGAAGTGATTTTTTCGTCAATATCCTTATCCCTATTACGTGTAAGGGTATTTCTGACTTTTTCTAAAAGACCATCCTCTTTCACACACTCTGTTTTTTGAGTGAACGAATCCTCGTATAAACTTATATCATAGTCATATTCAATTCTTCTTTTATTGTCCTCTGTGACTAATATTTTCTGTATGAAAGGAGCAGGATACCCACTACCGCTTTTTGTACACCTAATGACGCAGGTGCTTTCTACCTGATTGTCTTTGTCATCATATATTTTTTCCATTCCTAACATTTGATATGCTAAGTTTTGAAATATAGAAGATCCCATTAAGTCGGACTGGTCTAATTTTTTTCTTTTTTCTCCTGTAGCTCTTTTTCTTGGGTGTGCCGATAAAATTATATGCATATTATTTTCATCTACCATAGTTTTTAAAGTAGATATAATTGGGTCAACATCTATTTGCTTAGATAAATCACATCCAAAAACAGACATAACCGTATCAATTATAACTACATCGGGCTTAAATAAATTAATATCCCTTACTAGACTAAGTAATATATCCTTATCAATTAACTTATAAGCAGGTGTACTACAGAATGCAGATATAAATTTTACATTTTCATTGTTAAAATCATATCCGAGCAATTCTATACGTTCCTGTATGAACTCCGCAGACTGGTCGCCTTCTATTATCAATACTTTTTTAGGTTCGCTCTTGTACTTGCCTAAGACTTCCTTACCTTCAGCTAGACTATATGCTAAATCGAATAAAAATAGCGACTTACCTGTCCCTGCTTCCCCGTATACAACAGAGAATGCCCTTTTAGGAAATAATATATCTCCGACAATATATTCTCTTTTAGGTATTTTCATTATATCTGCACCGCTCAACAGCATACTTTCGCTGCTATTACTTTTATTTTTATAACTAGTCATAACTTCAATAGTTTTATCTAAATTTTCAATAGATAAATTTTCATTATCACCTAATCTATTTGCATATAGTCTAACTATTTGTACATCTAAATAATTTACAACAGAATAATAAATATCTTGTGAGTAATTCTTATAACCTCTTTGAATATCAAAATTTTCTAAATTTACAGAGATCCAATCCATATCGGGAAAGTGCTTATGTATTTTATAAAATTTATAAACTTTATTAAAAGGTTCAGAAAATACCCTTAAAGGACAGTTATAGTCCCTATCATTTAGTTCTTCAAATCTATCTACAATAACTTTAATTTTTTCAGGTTCATTATCTAATTTATTAAGGTTATTTAAAATAATATAGCACATTTGTTTAGGACTAATCTTATCACGCTCATCTTGTGTAAATTCTTGCTTCCTAATCATTGTTTTATTCTCCTATTCTATTCTGCTCTTACTCTTCTTCTTAAATTTCTTTTACATTTCGGATAATATATCCAACGGTTGCCCCGTATAACTTTTGGTCATAATTTATTCCTGAATCCCACCCACACAGGTAATTAAGGCAGGACTTATAAATTTTAATAACCTGTTCCTTCTGAAAAGCATCCAATCTCTTATATTCATATATGTTTGTCTTGAAATGCTCTATCAAATCATCAACCGATTCAAATTTCGGCATAATTTTTAGTTTTAAATCTTTGTCTACCCTGTTCATATACAATTCCTCTCTATTTCTAAACTCTAAAGACCCTTATATGTGGCAATATAACTTTCTATTCTTTCTTATTCATAATCCACGCAATTAATTTGCTTTTAGAAAAGACTATTTTCCTCTTCCCGACTTTATAATATATGTCGGAAGGAAATACACCTCTGTGAAGCATCACGTACACGGAATTGGGTGTGCTACAAATTACCTTTGCCACTTGTTTCACGGTAATAAAATCTTCTGAATCTTCATCAAACATAATTAAATTGACCTCTCTTTAAAAAATTACAAACTCTTAATTAACATTTCTTAATATAAAATATAATTAATTTAGATTTCTTTTACTTAACATCATTTTCTGCATTGCTACGCACATATAATTATGTGTGTAGCATAATTACAAACTCTGCTTCAGCAGCAATACTAAAGCATTACAAACTTTGCAGTAATGTAAAAAGTTATTCATTCTTAGTAGCGTATGTATTCATTAATACAAGCAGCAGATTGTTTGCATTAGTGAATACATTTAACTTCCGATAGAATTTAACTTTTAGATGTGAACCGAATATTTAATTTTAGTAAATGATTCTTATCATTATATATATAATTATATTACAGATTTGTTACAAAGTCAATACTTCATCTAAAAAAATCTTGACAACATGCAGAACAGTCATACAGAGTGCTTCTTGGTAGAATTTATAAATTTAAAATTTAAAAAACCGTCTCTTATGTTGTAAAAACAAGAAGAGACGGTTTTATTCTACATATTGTATTTAGGTTGAGACTACCACCACTTGTTTTTTCGACTTCTTTTTTATTTGTTCAGAACCTTTTTCTATTTCTGAAGATATATATTGTTTTAATTTATCCATTCGTTCAACAGTTTCTTTTTCGGACTCCTGCTCTTCTATCAATGCTTTTTTATAAAAATGTATTTCTTTAAATAATTTTAATTCCTTTTTACTTTCTTTTTGAGAATCAAAAAAACTTTTTACTTTTTCATAATTTTCATCATAAATTAATGATTCACCCTGTTCATCTGTTACACAATATTTTACTCTATCTATAACCTCTTCACGGAAAGAAAGTTCTTCTAAAATTTTCGCTTTTTCTTTTCTAACCTTTAGTTGTGCGAGCTGTTGCACACGTTGGTTGAGATGATATTGAATCTTAGAACTTTCTCGACCTTGCTCTTCCATTTTAGTTTTCAGCACTTCATAGTCAGATTGAAGCTTGTTAAATTTATTAATTGATACCGATTTTCTTTCGGGTTTAACTTCTTCTGCTTCAGGACTTTCTTCAACCTCTTTTTTAATAGTAAATTTAACATCTTCGTTTCTATGTTGTCTTCTCAAATAGTTAAGATAATGTTTAGTTTCTTCATAGTCATATGAAGAAAAAGGGCGGCTTTCATATAAACAGTCAGAACGATTTATGGTATATTTTATTTTTTCTGATTTAGGAAGGTCTTTCATTTTTTTAACTTCTTCTATTGCTTCCGCTACTGGTTCGAGTTCATTTACTTTTTTAACAAGTTGTCTGGTTTCTTTTACCGTAAAATCCACGTTAATAATTTGTTCCGCAAGTTCCTTTCTTGCCGTCTCATCGCTGATTCTGGTGAGAAGGTATGTTTCTTCTATGCCTTTTTTATTTAGAAGGTCAGTCAACTGACCCATTTTTTTACAATGTTCTGCAATGGCAATAAATTTCTTTGCCTGTGTTTCTTTCAGATTAATTCTACTATCTGCAAGCCATTTAAGCCATTCCCCTTCTTTTTTAAGTTGTTCTTTTGCTTCAACGCATACAGAAGCCATTTCAAGAAGTGAATTTCCGAATTTGTTCCTTGCAGTTACATATGATTCCGCAAGGGAATCAAAAGTTTGCTCTTGTGCTGTCGGTACTGTTATGGAAGTTTCATTATTCATTATTTGTACTCCTTAAAATTACAGGATAGTAATTCAAATATCTCTTTATTTTTTATACCCATTTTAAATTTTTTAATAACTTCATATATCAAAATCATTTACATTTATTTATTAAAATGCCGTAAATAATATGTATAATTGAAAAAAATATAGAATTTCAAGAAAATTGCAGACCTGTCAAGGGCTTACTTATAAATTAATCTTAAGACTACCTCTATCGTAGGATTTTAGGTCTAACGAGCGATAGGCACCTACTTTATCTGGAGTTATCATACTTGTATGAGTTAAATTAAAAGCAATAAAGAACCAGATATTAACGGTTTAGTTAGATACAAAAGAATAACTGTAAAGATATTTTAATTTAAAAAAAGTGAATGAAGCACAAAACCCTGTAATGAAGGGGGATTTTGTAACGGAGTTTTAACCTATGACAATGCAACTATCTAAAAAAAGAACTGGTCATTATCGTTACGGGTGGTATCTATGGGAGCTGATAACCGACTTGGATTTAAAAATTGATGATATAGCAGAGATTCAGAGTAAAGAAGGCTATCCGCCTAACCCATACGGTTTATACACTCCAAAGAAAAAAGTAAGAACCTATAAAAGCGGTAAAAAAGAGTATATCTATCAATGGAGAAGTAGCACAAACAGTGATTGAAGGAGTAGTATACCTATGCAGACAAATGAAATCAAGGCAAAAATCACGGCTGAAATCGTAGAGAGTCTTAAGACTAATCAAAGTTTATGGTCAAAAAGCTGGAAACCCTCTACCCCTCAGAATTATGAGAGTAAACACGCTTATTCAGGTATCAATAACCTGATTTTAACTCTTAAAGCAATGAATAAAAGTTATCAGTCGCCATTCTGGTTGACCTTTAAGCAGGTAGACAAATTAGATCACAGTGTCTTGAGAGGGGAAAAGTCAACAATGATAGTTTTCTATTCTCTGATAGACTCGAAAAATACGAATGAAGACGGTGAAAAGAAAAAAATACCGCTCCTAAAGTATTATAATTTATTTAATACCGACCAGACAACTTTAAAAAATAAAATAAATAATGATACCAGCATTGATCCTACATTACAAAATGAAGACTTAGAGCAGATTATAAATACTTTTGATTGTCCTATAGTATACGCTTCTCAGGATAGGGCATTTTATAGACCTATAGAAGACAAAATTTACTTGCCGACTAAAGGACAATTTAAAACAATACATGGCTATTACGCTACAGCTATGCATGAAATGGCACACGCTACAGGTCATGAGAGAAGATTAAAAAGGGATTTATCAAGTAAACTTGGTTCTATGGGTTATGCTAAAGAAGAATTAATAGCAGAAATTGCTACAATGTTTATTCTAGGCTATTACAGCATAGATAATAAAGAAATAAGCAATAATAATATAGCTTATATTAATTCATGGCTTAAACTCCTACAGAATGACAGTAATTTTATCTTTACCGCATCAAAACAAGCAGGTGAGATTCTCGAATACATAACAAAAGATAATAATAAAACTACTGAAAATAAAGAATCGGAACTTATTGCAGCATAAAGTAGGGGGGAATCCCCCCTGTTCTTTAAAATATTAACTAAATTTAAAGAAAGTGAGGCAAAATATGGGCATGCGAGTACAAATAGGATTCACACACAGTGAAATTAAGGGCAATGATTTATTAGAACTTGTTAAAACAGCTGAAGCAAATCCCTTCATTTATCTGCACTGGGGATTTAAGGCGGAAGATCAAGAAAGTTTAGATTCGGTTAAAGGATTTATAAAGGAATTTCATAAACACAGGGGGCATGATATTGTGTATCTTCCTTTTTGGTTAGTACATTACTTTGCTAACAATGATATTAAAGCCTGTAAATCCCTTAAAACTGCTTTTAGCTATGAAGAATTTAACTACAATGTTCTTTCTCACGGGATTGATAACAACATTCACGGGGATATTGAGTATTTATACCTTGTTTCACCTACTCAAATATATTGTCTTTCCCCAAAATATAAAAATTATGAAATTTATGATTATTCTTTAATCAAAACTGAACCGCTGAATTAATTATTTCTACCTGAATGCAACACAATAGGTATTGTGTAAGATTCACCGAATAAGGCAAAATGTAGACAGTGTAAATGTTTGAGGCAATTTCTCTAAATCCTGAATATGGATGATTTAACAAAACGTATCTGTTAGTAACATTGAATGAAACATAAAGGAGTTTTTACTATGGAATTTGTACAACCGTTACGTGAAAAAAATTGTATCGAAAAAGTTAAAAATATTTTACTTAAAAATGGTTATCGGGATTATTTATTATTTGTTGCAGGAATTAATACAGGTTTAAGAATATCGGATTTATTGAAATTGCGTGTATCGGATGTGAAAGATAAATCACATATTGAGTTTAGGGAAACTAAAACGGGCAAGAACAAGCGTTTTTATATCTCTCCTACACTTAAGACCTGCTTCGATAATTACACGTCTTCTATGACCTCCAGCGAGTTCCTTTTTCAGAGTCGCAAGGGAATTAATAAACCGATTACAAGAGTACAAGCGTACAAAATTATTAATGATGCCGTAAAGTCTACAGGATTATGCGATAAAATCGGTACTCATACTTTAAGAAAGACTTTTGGATATTGGCATTATCAACAATTTAAGGATATTGCTGTATTGCAGGATATTTTTAATCACTCTGCTCCTTCTGTAACTCTTCGTTATATAGGGATTAATGACGATATGAAAGATAAAACTATTGCTGAATTTGCTTTGTAACCGCAAATATTTGGGTTTTTTAAGCCTTCCTTTTAGGTCATCATTGAAATTCGTTTTATTCGATAACATCTTAACCGTCTTTGTCCTCTACCTTAAAGCCTATTGCCTTTGTAGCAGGTGTTTTAGTAAGCTCTGAAAGTTGCTTCAACTGTAGAAAAATATCATTAATATCGGCACTTGTATCTTTTGCATATAACATGAAGCGACTTTCAAGCTCATCATACCTTTGAGACAATTCTTTGTTTGTCAAAGCGAACTCTTTAAGTTTTACAAATATTTTTATTATCTGAATATTTACTGCTATCGCTTGCTTACTCTTTAGCACACTGCTCAACATCGCCACCCCATGCTCATTAAAGGCATATGGATTAGTTGTAGAAAATTTAATAGTTTGGAGGCGGTCGCAATTTGCGACCAGCTCATTTTTCTCATTATCATTAAGCTGGAACATAAATTCTGACGGAAACCGCTCAATATTACGCTTAACAGCCTCATTAAGTCTCTTTGTATCGACTCCGTAAAGCTCTGCTAAGTCTCTATCAATCATAACTTTTTGATTGCGGATGACAAATATCTTATTTTCTATTACATCTATCGAAATAATATTATTATCCATATTGACCCTTTTACTTTGCTTATCGGATTCTATCCTATTTTAAAACATATCCAGCAATCGGGCAACTTTATTAACCACCCTGCTTCTGTTTTATAGTGATCATTTTAAATCAAAATCAAAGAAATATTTTAATGAAATATCGAGTGTTTCACATAACTTAACGAGTGTAGAAAGTCGGGGTTCTTTTAGCCCACGCTCGATTTCACTTAATCCGCCTTTAGAAATACCGCTCTCATAAGCAAGTTTTTCTAACGTAAGTTTTTGCTCTTGTCTGAGCTGTGTAATTCTGTTACCTACCTGTATATTTAAACTCATTATGATTTACAAACCCCTTTGTTCATATTCATGAACTTCAAGGTTTATAATAATTAATTCATATGTTATACTAGTTCACATAAATGAACTTATGAAACTTTTTTATTTTTAAAAATTTTAATTTCGCCGATAGTCAATGCTATATTAAATATATGCTTTTCGGGTTGGATACATAATTAATTCTAAAGAGCTTTTGGATTACAAAACTCGTATTACCTTTCTAGTAAAGGGTTATACCCCCCCCCCCCGAAACCTTGATTATACCTGAGAAAAAGAGTACAGTATATTACATATCTTTATTAAAACTATTTTAAAACAATAAATTTATATCTTTCGTGTCTTATTTAGCTGTGTTTAGAAGAAAATATAGAGTTGTCGTGTCAGTATTATTTGAAAGGGTGGCTATTATGCAGTGGTTTAAGAATTTTAAGATTTCGCAAAAGATCTTGGCGTTTGTTGCAATGGCAACATTATTTATTTGTATTGTCGGTTATGTCGGATTTCATTTCACCACAAAAGGTGCAAACGATATGACAGCTATTTACAAAGACAGAGCACTACCTATGATGTGGATGTATGATGCTGTCGGCAATGTTAACAACATAGAAGCTCTTATTAATGAAATAAATGCAACATCCGATAAAAATACACAAAAAGCAATGTATGATGAAATTGTTGCAAACAGAGAAGACAATAATAAAATACTGGCGGAATATGAAAAAACAAAGCTTGACCCTTTTGAACTCAAAACATTGGCAGAATTAAAAAATAACCTTCAGGAATACAGTGTTGTTCAGACAAAAACTATTGATATGGGAATGAACGGCAATAGAAACGAAGCCGAAAAATATTTTCTGTCTAACATAGATGCGGCCCAAAAAGTAGGTGATAATTTTAAAGCTCTTGCAGATTACAATGCTAAAGTTGCCAAGGAGTTGAATACTCAAAATGACAAAGATGCAGCAGAAGCAGTCGCTCTTATAATAGGAATTATTGTTGTGGCAGTGGTACTTGCTGTATCTATCGGATTAATGATCGCAAGTATTATTTCTAAGCCGATAAACGCTGTAGTAGAAAACTTAAATGAAGTGGCTAAAGGAAATCTTGCAATTGATGAAGTTCATAATGATTCTAATGATGAAACAGGAATCCTTGCAAAATCGCTTAATCTTACCGTGAAAAACCTTAGAGCACTTATCGGTACAGTTTCTAAATCAATTGAAGAAATTTCTGCAAATTCCGAAGAAATGAGTGCTTCATCTGAACAAACGGCACAAGGAGCTCAACAGACAGCAACCAGCACTCAACAGTTAGCTCAGGGTGCTCAGGAAATTTCAAGAAATGTTGAACTGGGGGCTACAAGCATTAACGGTTTAAATAAAACCATTCAGGGTGTTGCTCTGGAAGCAGGCGTAGTAGCTAAACTTGGTAATGACACAGAAACAAATGCTAATGTAGGTGCTGAACACGTTAAAAAGGCAGTGCTTAAAATAGACAGCATCAAAAATGTTGCTGGTGCTATCTCCATTAATATTGCCGAACTCGGAAAATTAAGTTCAGACATTGAGCAAATCGTTGATTTAATTAAAAATATTGCAGGACAAACCAACCTTTTAGCCTTAAATGCTGCTATTGAAGCTGCCAGAGCAGGAGAACACGGAAAAGGCTTTGCTGTAGTGGCAGATGAAGTCAAAAAACTTGCAGGACAATCAGCAGGAGCAACAGAAAAAATAACAGCTATGATTAAAGAAATTCAAAATAAAACGCATATCGCCGTAAATACTATGGATAAAGCAACTAAAGAAGTTGAAGAAGGCGTGTTTGTAATCAACGATGCAGGAAAAGCACTAGATAATATTATTTCTCAGGTAAAACAGGCTAATAATAAAATACAGGGTATCACTAAAGATATAGACGGAGTCGCTGTCAGCTCAGAAGAAGTTTTAAGAATGGTTGAAAATATTTCCGCTATAACAGAAGAAACGGCTGCAAGTGCGGAAGAGATTTCAAGCATTACCGAAGAACAAACAGCGAGCCTTGAAGAAATAAGCGCAAGCTCTCAAACACTTGCTAAAGTTGCTGAAGACTTACAAAAACAGGTTTCTGTATTTAAAATTTAGGAATCCGACAATGTTAATTAAGTTTGATGATTCCTTATTAACAGGGATTACGGATATAGATATTCAGCATAAGTATCTGTTTAATGCAATAAATAGCCTTGAAGATATTGATAATCACGAAGAACAATTGCGTTTTGCTATTTGTGATATTGAAGAGTATGCCTCTGAACATTTTAAAACAGAAGAACAATATATGGCTGAATGTAAATATCCTGAAACAGAAGAGCATATTAAAGAACATCAAGAATTTTCTGAAAACTATAAAGCATTACAATCAATATTGGACAAACATGATGTTTCCGATGACTTCCTTATTGAGTTAAAGAGCTTTTTAGCAAACTGGATTGTAAAGCACTATACAGAAATTGATGTCAAAATGGCTAAATTTATTAAATATTCGTATAAAAAATCATAAAGGAGACTTACTATGGCTTCAGTCGATACAGAAAGTGATGAACTACAGCTTATAGCATTTAAACTGGGCAATGAAGAATACACCGTGCCGATAGAAAGCGTTCAAGAAATTATTATGCCTCAGCAAACTACTCACATCCCAAAATCCCCTCAATTTGTAGAAGGGATTATAAATCTCAGAGGTCATATAATCCCTATAATTGACGGAAGAAAAAGATTTGACATAAAGGTTACTGAAAATAATGCAGACACAAGAGTCATTGTGCTTGAACTTGATGACCATACAGTAGGCTTAATCGTTGATTCCGTTTCGGAAGTCGTTCATCTTAAAAAGAGCAATATTGAACCGTCCCCGACAGAAAATGACGAAAACAGCTTTATAGTCGGAGTCGGAAAACATCAAGACAGGCTTCTTTTATTATTAGATGCTTCTAAAATTCTTGATATAAAAGAGACTGAGCATATAAAACAAACACTGGAAGCCGTGAATAAGATTTCAAAACTACAGGAAACAATAGCCGAAGCGAATGTCAGCGTTTGAAAATCTTATAATTTAATGAACAATGACAAGAGGTTTCCGACTTAAATTCAGTAACAAGGAATCCATTAATAATTTTGTGTAAACCTCCGAAAATACGTATAGTAGAAAACGGAGGTTTTTCA
>CAYRBL010000008.1:0-22067 GCA_964422385.1 uncultured Bacteroides sp. | reverse complement strand
ACACGGCTCTGAACACTCTTTCCCTACACGACGCTCTTCCGATCTGTCCTTTTTAACAACAAACCAAGGGCCGCCAGAGAGGCCAAGACCTTTGCGCTGACCAATAGTATGAAACCAATAGCCGTTGTGCTTCCCCAATATCTTGCCGGTCTCAAAATCGACGATGTTTCCTTGCTTCTCACCCAAGTAACGCTTAATAAAATCGTTGTAATTGATCTTCCCAAGGAAACAAATCCCCTGACTATCCTTGCGGGCAGCACTCGGAAGCCTGCACTGGGTAGCCAAATCCCTGACCTGGCTCTTCTGAAGACCGCCGATAGGAAACATAAGCTTGGAAACCTGTAAATAATTGATCTGACCGAGGAAATATGTTTGGTCCTTGACCTTATCAGCAGCGGTAGACAGATAAATTTTGCCGTTTCTTTCAGTAGTAGTAGCGTAATGCCCTGTCGAAATCTTGTCGAAATCCTTCCCATAACGTTCTTCGAAAGTCCCGAACTTGATAAGCTTATTGCACATCATATCGGGGTTAGGCGTAAGGCCTCTTTTAACCGATTGAATGGTGTAATCAACTACTTTTTCCCAGTAATCCTGTTGCAAAGAGACGATCTCGAGCTTTAAACCATATTTTTTGGCTATATAAGTAGTGATTTCGATGTCCTCTTCGGCGGGACAATCAATATAACCATGTTCGTCTTCCATCCCAATCTTGATATAAAAGATAGTAGGCTCGTAACCCTGTTCCTTAAGCAAGTGAACGGTTACCGAGCTATCGACACCACCTGAAACTAATGCTGCTATTTCCAATTTAATATTAACTTGAATTAAAATGCAAAGGTAAGAAAACTTTTAATACCAAAAAATAAACCCCGCCCCAGAATATCCGAAGCAGGGTCTCGCCATGATGCGTATGTGTGTGTAGTTAACGCATTAAAATTATCTTTTTATAATGAATGAAGCTGTCGGATTCAAGTCTGACAATGTAAACTCCTTCATTAAGATTGGCGGCATCAAATTGCAAATTGTGTGTACCTTCAGAAAACGCCTGATCCGAAAGTATACTTATAAGTTTTCCTTCTAAATTATAAACACTTACTTTAACTTTAGAAGTTTTGTTAAGATCAAAAGAAATGGTGGTGCTTTGTGTAAATGGATTAGGATACACATTTAGCGTAGCAGTAGTTTCAATAGGTTTGCTCTCTTCAACATCTTGTATAATGGTACTAAAATGTAGATTGCTAACCGTAATATTGAAGTTTTGATAGCTTGTATTGTTTCCCATTTTGGTAAAAACAACTGCAAGTATGTCATTAGCATTCATATTTTGCATTCCAGAAGCATTATATAAAGAAGAAAGTAATATTTTGTAATGAGTAGACGAAGCAGTAAGGTTAACAGTAGTTTTATATTGATTACTCCAGGTTGTAATACTCTTTTTAGAAAGAGTAAGGGTGTATAAACCAGAGCCGGTAGCATTAAATTCGATATATTTATAGTTAGAAACATCTGTAGCTTTGTTGCCAGCCTTCAACACTCTGAACATAGAGGCATACGTAAGAACTGTACCGCTTGCAGAAGCATTACGAGCAACATTATATGAATTAGAATAGTTAATAAAATTATTGCCATCAATAGCAAGGTTGCTTAATGTAGCTCCATCAGGATCAATATCGGTACCCCAAGGACCATCAGCATAATATAAAACGTCAGTACCACTATTATTATCGTTTCTCATAGCAAAACCGATGTCAAAAATATTAGTAACAGGTATTACAACGCGGGAAGTAGTTTGGCTAGAAGGTATACTAATTAAATTATGATAATCTGTTCTGCTACCACTTTCAGTAATGGCAGTGCTACCGTCAATCATAATGTTTTTAGCGTTCGCATTGTTTACAATATTTAAAATAAGATTTCCATTATCATAATAACCACTTTTAACATAAACTGTAGGAATTAAAGCAGGGAAATTATTGATATAATTTAAGGAATAGTTAACATCAATTTTGTCAAGAATTGCAGCAACAAGGTTCATTGTATTTCTTTCGGAAGTCGACCATACCTGGAAATTAAGCACAGCTTGTGTTCCATTAGGTTTGTAGCTTTCCAAATCCCATCTATTATCGATAGAATATACGGTACCGTTTTTATAAGCAATAAAACTGATGGCATAATCTACATCACCATTATCCTGAACAAGTTTAGCAAGAATAAAAGAATGGTTTTTAATAGTAACATGGTTAATGTTTTCTAAAGAAGCACCATTTAATCTATCGCAAACAAATTTTGTATGGCCATAAACAGTAGCAGCAGGAGTAGCAATGCCTAAAATGGCAGCTTTTCTGTCAGTATTGTTGGCAAAATAATCAACTGCGAATACTTCTAAAGCATTACTAACAGTTAATAAATCAGTAGGGGTAGTAATAAAAGCAGTAGAAGTTCCAGGACCATTCTGAGGAATGAAACTAACGAGCTCTGTACTTTGAGTACTCTTATTTTTAGATGTAGGAACATCCGAAATATCCATATTTTCGAAGAATGGTTGAAGATTAGAAGCAGTTTTGTAGATACTACGGTCATCTTTATGACGGATAAAGTTTCTTATAGCTATTTTAGAAGCTAAACTACCGTTACTTTCTAAACCACCATCGTTGCCACTTGACGAACTAGTCATAGTAGCAGAAGCAAAAGAGTGATTATTTAAAGTATTTGGGTCAGGTTGTGATTGTGCTATGATATATACATCATTTTGCGAAGAAGTATCAACAGTAGCTTTAACAGTAAGTACTGCGCTATCTAAAGAATTTAAAGTTGCGATGGTCCATAAACCGGTAAGGTGGTTGTAAGTACCATTATTTGCACTAGCAGACACAAAAGTGAAAGCTGAAGGTAAAGTATCTAATAAACTAATATCTGATGAAGGGAAATAAGGACTGTGATTTTTTAAAGTAATAGAAAACGTAACAGTGTCGCCTTTAAAAATGGTATCGTTAGAGTTAGGAGCAGGGCTGCTAAGTAGTTTGGTAACTCCTAAATCAACCTGACATTGGTTAGAAGTAGGGGTAACAACAATAAAAGTAGAGTCTAATCTCCAGGTTAAACTGCTTCCACTAAAAGGAACTGAAAATGCTAAGTTATGAACTCCAGTTAAGAATGCAGTAGGCTGTCCTTGTGCTTGTGGAGCAGGTATAAATTGATTAGAAACTCCTACTGGAATGTTTATAGTATTTGGATTGCTATTGCTATAAGCAAACACAGCATTATAAGTACCATCATGATTTTTATAAACGCAATCAAACATTGGAACAACAGGTGACAAAGGATTAACACCAAGCTGACATTTGGCAGCAGGACTAAACTCAGATGTTCTATTGCTCAAAGTAGATGTGGCAGTGATTACATCACCTAAATGAAGCTTAGCTGGGACAGGAACAATAAACTTAAATTTGTTGGTAGAGTCCTGACCTTGGTTAATACCGTTAATTGGTAAAGGACCATAAGAACCAGTAGTTCCATTCAAGTCGTCAGCAGAGCCTTCAACTTTAGAGAATAAGAAAGTTTTCCCTTGAGGGAAGTCTTTTAATGAAGAAGTATCTCCAATAAAGAACTCCAATTTAGCACCAGGTTGAGCAAAGCCTTCAACAACAAAGTTAGAGCCTATAATATTAGCATTTGTAACAACTGGATAGTTCGTTAGGTTATTAGCACCAAAATCACAATCTCCATTATCATTTAAATTATAATAAGGAGCGGTACCAATATTGCTATCATCATAATAACCGCTTAAATCAATACCTATTGTATGAAAAGGAGTAGAATTATAAGGTCCGGAATGTGATCCATTGTCAAAAATAGAGTTCTCTGATATTACAATTCTATCTGCATCGGAATTAACCAATATACCACTACCAATATTACCTCTAATTATATTTTTATAAATATAATTATTAACACCATATATTCTTAAACCAGTAGTTTCCCAACATCTTATTCCATTATTTTCTATAGTATTATTTTCAAAAACATGATCACCTATCGATAAATAAGAATCCATTCCATTAGCTGCATTACTATAGCTGTGATTATATCGTTCAATACAGCCTTTAGTAGTGTATCCCAAGTCGGAACCATCCAAATTTGGAGTAAAAAAACCATTACTAGTAAATTCATTGAATTCTATCAACCATCCTTGAGACTGGTTAAAATAAAGACCTGCTGCTCCTCCCCAACCAGATAAATTGTTTCGTACAATACCTGAATCAGCATAGTATATCATTATGTTACAACCTAAAGAATATAGTGAAAGATCGGGTTTTATAAGTTGATCTGCAGGAACACCCAAAACATTGTTTTCAATTATTACATGCTTTACGCTACCATAAACAACAATGTTTCCATGACTAGGTTTAAAACCTCTTCCAAAACCATAAACGCAAAGACCACGAACCTTAACGTAAGAAGCCATAATCTTTATCCCTGTAGTATCGTTGTTCAGGTCGACAATTTCTATTTCGGGTCCGTCAAATTTTGGAAAAGCAATGCTATCAACACCCACAGTACCTCCTAAACCAAGCATAACACTATTGGTATTGCCAGTAAAAGCTGTTTGTGTTGTACCATCTATTACTAAATTAGCTCGGGTAATTGGATTCAACTCCAGACCTGTTATATTAATACGAAACACACCTCTAAGTGCATTATAATTTGGGTCAGTTAATGGAATTCTGAAGACGATTGAATCAACAGGGCTTGTATTTGCATCAATAATGGCCTGGCGAAGAGAGCCTGGACCTGTATTATTGGTGTTTGACACTATAACAGATGTTGCCAACAATATGTTTGGAAGTACAAACATAAGGAGAAACAGTATCCGTTTTATATATTTATTGAATTTCATTTGATTTAATTTTAATTAATTTACTACACACATCCTTTTATATCAATTTTGATACCTATAAGGAAAAAAAAGATAATTTTTCTTTTCATAATACTGATTATATGTGCAATATATTTTTATCATATTTATAAAAAGATAAATTAAACAGGCATTAATTGTCCCTTTTTGGAAAAATATTATTCTTTTGATTATATCTTTTAAAATATTTTTTGCAATTTGCTTGTTAGTATTAAAAAGTTTAGTACTTTTATACTCTTTTTTAACACTAATTTTATATTAAATCAAATGAAGCGAATTAACGACACAAATTTCAAAGACAAGAAAGTTCTGTTAAGGGTCGATTTTAATGTTCCTCTTAATCACAATCGTCAAATAACTGACGATACAAGAATTGTGGAGTCCTTACCAACGATCAAGAAGATCTTAAATGATGGTGCATCTGTTATTTTAATGGCGCATCTTGGCCGTCCGAAGGGTGGCTTCGAAGAAGATTATTCTTTAACACCCATCGTGCCTTACTTATCAAAGTTGCTTAACAAGAACATAATGTTCTCGAGAGATTTGTTCGGCCCAAAGACGATCGAGGTAGCCTCAAAGTTAAAACCAGGTGACATAATGTTGTTGGAGAACCTCCGTTTTTATCCTGAGGAAATCAATGGGGATGTTGAGTTTGCCAAAAAGCTTGCTTCACTTGGCGATGCTTATGTTAACGATGCCTTCGGAACATCTCATCGTGAGCATGCATCGGTAGCAACTATCGCTCAGTTCTTCCCAAAGGCTAAATACTTTGGTTTGCTTTTAGAAAATGAAATTATAAATCTTGACAAACTGCTCAACCAGTCTCAATCACCGTTTACGGCTATCATTGGAGGAGCTAAGGTTTCGAGTAAGATTGATATTATAAAGAATCTTTTGCCAAAGGTTGACAATATGATTATTGGAGGCGGTATGGCTTTTACTTTTATAAAGGCTTTGGGTGGTAAAGTAGGCTCCTCGTTGATTGAGGACGACAAAATTGAAGTAGCACGCGAGATGGTACAGGAGATGATGTTGAAGGGAGTGAATCTGTATTTACCAACTGATGCAATGGTTTCCGAATATTTCTCTAACGAATCACAACATAAATCTTTTCCTGCTGATGAAATCCCAGATGGATGGATGGGCTTGGATATAGGTCAGAAAAGTTGCAGAAGGTTTGCCGATATTATCAACAAATCGCAGACTATTTTATGGAATGGTCCTATGGGTGTGTTCGAGATGGATAATTTTAAACAAGGTACTAAAGCTATAGCTATTGCGGTGGCCAGTGCAACTATCAGTGGAGCTTTCTCTGCTGTGGGTGGTGGCGATTCGGTGGCTGCAATCAACCAATATAATCTTTCGGATCAGATGACTTTTGTTTCTACCGGTGGTGGAGCAATGTTGGAGTACCTCGAAGGAAAAGAATTGCCCGGTGTTGCGGCTATTCTAAAGAAATAAGTATACCTATTATATATAAGTGCGACGGATTACAATAAGTTAATCCGTCGCATTTTTGTTTTTATCTACTTGCTTCTCTTCTGTTGTCTTTTCTTTTATAATAATGAGTTCAGGTATTAAAACCGGAACCAAAGATTCGATAGGTTTAAAGAAGATTGCGTTGCTTCGCATCTTATCTGTCACAAGCGAATGTTTTTTATCAAGAGCATTTAAAAAATAGATAAGTAAACTAAGTATTAGTGCCATCTTTAGCATCCCAAAGATAGCGCCGGCAAGTTTATTAAAGAAACCCATAGCGATCATATCGAGGGCTTTGCTCAATAGGTTGCCGAGAATATAAACCGTTATTACTACAATTAAAAAAGTAATAATAAACGCAAGAATATTTGAGCTGCCTTTTAAACCCAAGATTCCACCAATGTATTTTGAGAAGTGAAAGCAAGCATAGATGCCCAAAACTATTGCTACCAGACTTGCAACTTCAACTGCCAGTCCTTTGGTAAATCCTTTATAGGTGAACCATATTAAAGGAATGATGATAAAAATATCTATTATATACATAATTTATTGTCGTTTTAATCGGCGCGTTAATTCAGTTGTGTAAACAAAATCATTTATCTCTTTATTATCGGTATAAAGGATGTCATTTTTATCCCCTTGCCACCAAAGCTGACCTTTATAAATAAAAGCAATGTTATCGCCAATCTCAATCACAGAGTTCATATCGTGGGTATTTACAACAGTAGTGATGTTGTATTCTTTGGTGATTTCGCTTATGAGATTATCTATAAGAATTGAGGTAGTAGGATCGAGGCCTGAGTTAGGTTCATCGCAAAAAAGATATCTTGGCTTTAAAGAAATGGCGCGGGCAATGGCAACCCTTTTCTTCATCCCTCCACTTATTTCGGAAGGAAAGAGTTTATTCACATTCTCGAGGTTAACTCTCTTCAAACAGAAGTTGGCGCGGTCGCGTTGCTCTTCAATTGTCATTTTGGTAAACATAGAAAGAGGAAACATTACGTTTTGCTCCACATTCATAGAGTCGAAAAGAGCACCACCCTGAAAAAGCATTCCTATTTCCTTTCTGATTTCTTTCTTTTCTTCGTAATCTATCTCAGCAAACACCCTATTATTAAAGATAACCTTGCCACTATCAACAGGGAACAGGCCAACCAGACACTTCATCAGTACAGTTTTTCCGGAGCCACTTTGGCCTATTATTAAATTAGTCTTGCCTTGCTCAAAGATAAACGAAACATCATTCAAGACCCTCTTACCATTGAATTCTTTTATAATATTTCTTGCCTCTATCATGCCAATAAAAGTTGGGTGAGTATCAAATTAAATAAAAGTATCATAATGCTGGCATTAACAACTGCCTTGGTACTCGACCTGCCTACCTCCAATGCGCCACCGGATGTGTAATAACCGAAGTAGCCTGATATAGATGTGATAAGAAATGCGAATACCACGGTCTTGATAAGCGCATAAACGATATCGAAGCCCTTAAACATAAATTGTATCCCCATAACATAGGTGCTGGACGTTATCAATCCGGTCATTTCTCCCGATAGCCAGCCTCCGAACATGGCCAAGAACATACTTACAACTATAAGTACTGGGTTGATAAGCATTGCTGCAACAATTTTAGGCAATATTAAATAGCTGGGAGGGTTGATACCCATTATTTCGAGGGCATCTATCTGCTCGGTCACCCTCATAGTACCTATCTCCGACGCAATTTGCGACCCAACCTTGCCCGCAAGAATCAGACTAACAATAGTAGGCGAAAATTCGAGTATAACCGACTTGCGAGTTGCGAAGCCGATTGTATATAGTGGTATAAGTGGGCTATCGATGTTAAAAGCCATCTGTATAGTGAGCACCGCACCGATAAAGATGGATATAATGGCAACGATGCCCAAAGAACCTAAGCCCAGACTATCTATTTCTAAAATTATTTGTTTGAAATAAATCCTTCTGTTGTCAGGTTTTTTAAACACAAGTCGCATTAACATCAGATACTTGCCTAAAGAATAAATAATTTTCATCAGTTATATTAGTATGTTTAATGTATACGTTATTTTAATCTACAAAGTTGAGAATTTTTTATGAATATTAACGTTTTTACCTTCTTTTTATTTAACTTTGCATAAAATTTTTATAATTTTTAATGAGAAACAACTTATTCCGACATACAAAAGCTGCCTTACTACTACTGATTTTAGTAGCAGTAGCAGCATGTGGCACCACTCGTCGTCACAAAAGAAAATGTAACGACTGCCCAACCTTTAGCCACTATGAAAACAGACAACATAACAAAGCATAAGCAAATACTGGCCGAATATCTGCCTGCCGAAGTTGTGGATTCTATCTACGACCTTATCGTATCTTTAAAAATTCATTTAAAAGTTACGCGGCAGCGCAGGAGTAAATTGGGCGACTACACCTCTCCTACTCTATCTGGTAAACATCAGATTACCGTTAACTGCAATCTTAATAAGTACGAATTCCTTGTTACTTTTATCCACGAAGTAGCGCACCTTACTACCTGGAATAAGCACAAGGGCAGGGTGAATCCGCATGGTGAGGAATGGAAAAACGAGTATAAGACATTGATGGCACCATATATGAGGATGCATCTTTTTCCCGACGAATTGCATGCGGCTTTGCATAGTTACTTTACAAATCCGGGTGCTACCAAATACTCCGACAACGATTTGGTAAAAGCTTTCCGCTCGTTAGATGAAGAGGACGATGGTTTGGTAGAACTGGAATCCTTGCCACAAAACACCAGGTTTGCCATCCCTAATGGCAGCGTGTTTATAAAAGGCGAACTGCGCCGCAAGTGTTATACTTGCCAGAATTTACAAAGCAAAAGGCTGTATGTGTTTCAGCCGATGGCGAAGGTGAAGCCGTTGGAAGATGGGAGGGGTTGAAAGAATTACGAATTACGAATTACGAATTACGGGAGGCTTTTAGCAGTTTAGGTGTTTAGACTTTTAGGAAATAGAATACAGGGGAAAAATTACGAATTACGAATTACGAATTACGGAAGGGGTTTAGACTTTTAGTTATTTAGACTATTAGGAAATAAATTCCATCTTCCGCTTAGCGACTCCTGTCGCTTAGCGGGTAAATTCTAAGAATATGTTTTTGTTTTGAAAAAAGTTCCGCTCGTGTGAGGAAGGAAGATGACTAAGTAATCTTTTTTAGTGCTTTGTATTAAGGTTGAGATTCCTCATTACGCTTCGCTCCATTCGGAATGACATTTGTATTGTATTTTGTTAGAGAAAAGTGCGGCTTCGCCGCACTTTTCTCCTCTTAAAAAAAAGAAATGCTGTCATTCCGAAGCGAAGCGAGGAATCTCCTTAAATAACATCCAATCATTATTAGCAATGTAAAGCAATCTCTTTCGTTTTTTTGTTTTTATCCGCTAATCGACTTCGTCGTTAAGCGGTGGGATAGCGTGTAAATTCTAGAAAAAAATTACGAATTACGAATTACGAATTACGGGAGGGGTTTAGGCTTTTAGAGGTTTAGACTTTTAGAAAATGTTCCACAAAAAAAGAAAACCTAATTCCGCACGTGCGGAATTAGGTTTTAACTTTTTATTTTCAGTTTTAATAAATAAAAAAAGAAGTGCCTTCCTAATAGCCTAATAGTCTAAACACCTAAAAGCCTTTCTTAATTATTAATTATTAATTGTTAATTATTAATTATTAATTGACGATCTACACCAATGGGTCGAGCAATATATTCAAATTCAGCACATCGCCTACAGCTAGTACTACATTTGGTTGTAAAAACACTGCATAACCTGTCTTGGTGCACCTAAGAGAGTAAGTGCCTGCAAGAGCCAGATGTAGCTCGGCTGCACCTGTATTATCAGTTAGGGCTTTATCAGTGGTTTCCACTACTTCAATTAATACTAAGCTCAAATCATCAGAAGTTACTGCGTCTTTTGCTGAAATGTTTATGGTACATTCAGGGTTTTCGTGGCGAGTTCCATAATGAACAACCTTGCGCGAAGACTTAAATTCGCTAACAAAAACAGGAGATATTTCGATAAATGTTTCTATCAAAGGATCGGCTTCATTTCTTAACCTGTTCATTATTCTTTCTCGTTCTTTTGCTATATTAGCTGTTGCAGTTACCACAGATGTCATTGCATCTCGGGTGCCACCCAACACGCCCGCGTAAATATCCATTCTGGTTTTAAGGACTAATCTGTCGGCTGCCTTAAAATTGTATGGATCCAACTTTACACCTAAGGAAACAGTAAGAGCATTCATCAAATCAGCGTATACGCTTACTTCTTCATCTTTTAATGCCTTGATGTCCGAATTAGATTTATTGATAGCCATAAAACCCACGCGGTCTTTAGTATGGTTGCTATAGCTAACAATGCTATTCTTTCCCTGAATCAACGAAATGTTTAGTTCATCGCGCCTTTCATTCTTTATAAGGGTTTCATCACTGCTCCCTCTCATCTGTATCATCAACAGGCTGTGCGTATACACTCTGCTTTGCACTAAGTCGTCGGAGAGCTCTTGCATCACTGCATTAGGATCCCAAACCAAAATAAACTTGGTAATACAGTCGCTTGAAGCGTTTATCATCTTAAAATAGTCATCTAAAAACTTGTTCATTTTATTTTGTGATATTGATTTTTGAAAAATTTAATAATATGCAAATTTAGATTAAATATAGATGGCAAAATTTTAATTCTGAATTAATATTTTCAAATCTTTCCACGCATCTATTAACTAACACATTAGTTGATGAAAATAATTTGCAGCTTAAATTTAACCAACTCTCTAATTTGTGATGTTTAAAATTTATTCAGAAAACCTATATGTTTTACAATTCTTTTTTTATTTTGTATAATTGTTTTTTTTATAAATTTTAATGATTTTATGATTTTTATATGTTTGATTATGTTATTATTACAAAATATTTTTTATTGATTAAAACAGTGCTAAATATCAATAAATACTATCGTTTCGGGAATAAATAAAAAATATGTTTTGTTTTAAATGATATATGTTTTGTTTTAAGTGAAATTTGTTTTGTTTTAAGTAAAATATGTTTTGTTTTAAGTACGATTTGTTTTGTTTCAAACTTGATATCTTTTGTTCCGAAAGGAATATGTTTTGTTCCAGATAAAATATGTTCTGTTTCGAGTAAAATATGTTTCGTTCCAAACAAAATATGTTTTGTTTCTAGAGCTTAAAACCAAACATATATTTATTATAAGCAAACATATATTTATTAAAACAAAACAAATCATCTTAATATTAAAACATATCATATTAATAATGAGACATCTTTTGATATAAATAAATCATATTTTTAAATTAAAAAAACACTTTATTTTATTAAAAAAAGAAATAATATTAATAATAAATCAAATCGTAGTAATACTAGTTTATTTTAACTACTTTTACAAACTAGGAATTTGTTATCAAAAAAACGATTTAAATAAATTAATTTTGAAAAAAACTAAATCCAATACACTATGAATGATATAGATAAAATGATTTTTTTGATGTTGATCAACACCCAAAGGAAAATGCTTAAATTTAAGTATGTGTGGGTTCTAAATCCGGCAATTTTGGCCGGGCACGACTTACTTACAGTCAACATCAGACAGATACGTGATATGCTCAAAGAAAAGCTAAACGGACCTAAAAGTTTGACATTAGCCAAGGACGAATTGCGTGATGTAATCGAACCTGAAGCTTTTGCTATTAAACAAGCCTTAGTTGCATATTTCAACTTCAAAGGTGATGTAAATCAAGTGAAGTTACTCTCTTATCCAAAGTCGCATCTAGCAATAATTACAGACAACGACCTGTTTATGGCGGCATCCTATATTTATAAAAAGGCTGAAGAATTCAAAACTTTTTTGGGTCCTTATGGTACTACACCAGCACAAATCGATCAGTTGAAAGCTAACAATGACGAATTTGAACGTATACTCCCCGAATTGAAGCTTGCACTTATCGCCCACTCTAAAGTGATAGCACAGTTAGCTCTTAAAATTAAGGATTGCCGTGTTATGCTCAAAAAAATAATGGACCCGGCTGTTGGGGCGTATGAAGAAAGTAATCCCGACTTCTTTAAAAGTTATAAATTGTCGCGCCGAAGGGTGAAAAAGCCGGGTGTGAAGGGTACTTATATGTATACTATTAAAGGAACAGTAAAAGATAGTGTTACTAAGCAAACTCTAGCCAACATTAGGCTTGAAGTTGGCGCAAAAAAGAAAGTTGTAGTAACAGATGCAAAAGGTAATTTTGAAACAAAGGTTTATAAAAAAGATGCCACGGTAGTTAGCGTTTTACCTATAAGTATCTACCAACCAAAAACAGTAAACATCCCCAAAACGGCAGTCAAAAACTGCATCCAAATGAACATTGAACTCAGCAAAATAAGCAAGCTAGGCTTGAAGTTGAAAAACGAAGGCAAGTAACTACGAGAATAGGCATTATCCTCCGCTTAACGACGAAGTCGATTAGCGGATAAAAACGAAAAAATGAAAAACAAAGTCTAATGATTAAAATTTACCCGCTAATCCTCCGCTTAACGACGAAGTCGATTAGCGGATAAAAAGTAAAAAATAAAACCAAATACTTAGTTATTGAATTTTACCCGCTAATCGGCTAAAGCCGTTAAGCGGGAGATACACAGTAAACATTAAATATTTTAAAGTAAAACAATAATACTATGAACTTCCAGGAAGACTATACATACCATATTTACAATAGAAGCAATGAGCAAGTTTTTTATACAAAAGAGAACTATCTCTATTTTATAAAGAAGATAAGAATTCATATACTCCCTTACGCAGATATACTAGCATATTGTTTAATGCCTAACCATTTTCATATACTCATATCAGCAAAAAAAGAAGCTGAAGAAATAGTTTTAAATAATGGAATAAAAAACATTCAAATTTTAGCCAAATCAATAGGAATTATGCTGAGTGCCTATTCGCATGCAATAAATATTCAGCAAAATAGAAAAGGCTCTTTATTTGCTCATCAAACAAGAGCAAAGCAACTAAACTATACAAAAGGTAATTATTCAAGTGATTGTTTTTTCTACATTCATCTTAATCCGATTGCAGCAGAACTTGTTAAAAAGATAGAAGATTGGGAATACTCTTCCTTCAATGATTATATTGGTAAAAGAAATGGTTCTCTTATTAACAAAGACCTAGCTTTTGATATAATAAATTTTGATAAAGATGACATTTATAATCAAACTTATAGTTTACTAAATAGTATTAATACAGAATCTTTGTATGATATTGATTAAACAAAATTAAATTATGTGCAGAAAAATCTAATCCACCGCTTAACGACGAAGTCGATTAGCGGATAAAAACATATTCTCAGAATTTACCCGCTAATCGGCTGGCGCCGTTAAGCGGGAGTTTGCAGATAAAAACAAAAAAATGGAAAACAAAAACTATCGATTAATATTTACATGCTAATCCACCGCTTAACGACGAAGTCGAATAGCGGATAAAAACATATTCTCAGAATTTACCCGCTAATCGGCTGGCGCCGTTAAGCGGGAGATGCATTTCCACTTCTAAAAGTCTAACAGCCTAAACACCTAAAAGCCTTTCGTAATTCGTAATTCGTAATTCGTAATTTTGCCTTCCCTTCACGTAATTCGTAATTCGTAATTCGTAATTTAAACCATCCGTTTCACCGCCAGCCAGGCCATAAGTCCCATACCTGATTTAAGGGAATCTTCGTCGATATTGAAAGTACTGGTGTGCAAATTGGAAGTGATGCCCTTGCTTTCGTTACGGATACCTAAACGATAGAAACATGCAGGAATCTTTTGCGAGAAATAAGCGAAATCTTCGGCAGTCATGCGCATTGGGAGCTCTTCCACTTTGTCGTCGCCCAGAAACAACTTCGCATTTTCGCTCACCTCAGCCGTTATTTCAGCATCGTTGACCAAAAAAGGGTAACCCTTGTCGATAAAAACATCGCAACTGCCACCCATTCCCTCGGCAATCGACTGCGCCATCTTGGTTATTTTTTGATGTGCATCGGCACGCCATTCCTCATTAAAAGTACGAAGAGTACCGTCAACAGTCACTACATCAGGGATGATATTGGTGCGGCCATTTGCCTGAACTCTGCCGAACGAAAGCACGGTGGGGACGTCCGGACGGGCATTACGGCTCACCACCTGCTGCAAGGCCACAATTATATGGGCAGCGATTAGGACAGTATCCACATTGAGCTCAGGAGTTGCCCCATGCCCACCTTTTCCTTTTACGGTAAGGTAGATTTCATCAGTAGAAGCCATGTATTTTCCGGCTTTCAAACCCATTTTTCCGCAATCCATCGTAGGCAGTACATGCTGACCAATAATGAAATCGGGTTTAGGATTCTCCAGAACTCCCTCGTTGATCATGGCAAGCGCACCACCCGGAAATTTTTCTTCAGAAGGTTGAAAAATTAGCTTGACAGTACCCTGCAATTCTTCCTTCAAATTAAAAATAATCTTAGCAGCACCCAGCAAACAGGCTACATGGGCATCATGTCCGCAAGCATGCATCACCCCTTGGTTCCGCGACTTGAACTCTAGTTCGTTCTGCTCCAATATAGGCAATGCGTCCATATCGGCACGTAAAGCAATACAAATTTTTTGTGGATTATTGCATTCAATAAGCCCAACAATGCCGGTTTTTGCTACCCCCCTTTTAAACGGAATACCAATAGCGGTGAGCTGTTTGGCAATGAAATCTGAAGTATGGAATTCCTCAAAACCCAGTTCAGGATGCGCGTGAATATGTCGTCTGATCCCGATAATTTCATCGAGATACTCAGACGACATTTCCTTTATTTTTTCGATTAATTCTTTCATGTGATAAAATTTATAATGCTACCCTAAAAGCATTAATCTATCTGATTATGTTAGTTTTTAATAATCTTTTGAATTCCGTTATCAGCGCTACCAACCTTCAGCATATAAACTCCGGGAGCCAATGAACTGATGTCGATTTTGGTGATTTCGTCGATGATTTTGCCTGTCATAACCTGACGACCCAAATGATCGGTAAAAACATAGCTTGATCCGATATTACTTTCAGAAGTACGAATCGTACAAACGTCGTTCACTGGATTAGGGAAGGCAGTTGTAATGTTATTTTTGGAAGCCTCAACGATGCCAACACCACAAGTGAAAGGCTGTACGTCAGGACTCCAGGTTGGACTATTGTATAAAGTTCCATTATTATGATTAGAAGTTTGATCAGCGGCAATTGTGCCCGAACCAGCCTCGAAATTCCAGAAACCAACCAAACCTGTAGCCGTTACAGCAGGAGGGCAATTCTTATATTGGTTAATCTGAGCCGAAGTTAAGGCAACGTTCCACACCTCAACCTGATCTATCCTTCCGTTGAACAAACGTCCACCCTGACCTCTGAAAGGCACTGCCCCAATATCCAAATTATAACTAGACTGATTGATAGTACCAGTGTAGCTTAAACTACCCGAAAGCGTACCGTTAATATAAACTTTCATCGTAGTGCCATCAAAAGTTGCAGCAACGTGTGTCCAAATGTTCATTGGCATAGTTGTGGAAGAAATTACCTCTTTCCAAAGCCCTCCGCCAGAGCTAATATTGAACGAAAGCTGTCCCCCATTTCCACATCTCAAAGCATAACCTGCCGAAGCGGTTGCCCAATCATCTTTTCCCACTATGTAGTTGTCCCAAACATTAGTACCGTAAGCAGAAGCCTTAATCCAAGCCTCAATAGTGAGGGCCGCAGTTGGATTTAAGCTTGCATTATTTGACACGCCGATAGAGTCGTCGATGCCATCAAAAAAGATAGAACCAGTATTCACCTGTGCATTCAAAAAGAAGGAAGATGAAACCAATAAAACCAATAGAAAAAGTCTCTTCATATATGTATGATTTATGTTTTGCTTAATATGGTTTAAACAATCAACCCCGTTGTTTTTAAGTGGGTTCTGGACTCCACTGTTCTTGTTTATATTTTATGAAATAAAGAAAGCAAAATTAATAATTTTTGAATAAAAACTACTAATTTTGCCTAATAAAATAAATTTGATGTAAAGTTAAGAGATTAGCTCCTTAGCCTTGGCAAAAGCATTGTCGATACCAGCCGGATTTTTGCCTCCTGCTGTAGCAAAAAAGGCTTGTCCGCCTCCCCCACCCTGTATCTCTTTGGCTATTTCGCGTACTATTTTGGATGCGTCCAAGCCTCTTTCCGCTACTAAGTTATCAGAAATCATCACACTCAAACCAGCTTTGTCGTCGGCCTCGTATCCGAAAACCAAAAACAAGTTATCAACAGCATTTTTCATTGCAAAAGCCAAATCTTTTACTGTTGCCGCATCCAAATCCACCTTTGCGCAAATAAAATTGATGCCATTTATAGTTTGAATGCTCTTTATTAGTTCACCTTGCAAATTGCCAGCCTTCTCCTTGTTGAACTGTGCAATCTGTTTGCCCAACTCAGCATTCTCTTCTTGTAATGTTTTTATACTTTTAAGAATGTCTTTAGTATTCTTAAGAGCCTCTGTTATTTCATCAATCAAAGCACTTTGCGATTTGTAATATGCCAACGCATTATCGGCAGTTATGGCTTCAATTCTGCGAACGCCGGCAGCAATTGCACTCTCCGAACTTATCCTGAACAAACCTATATTACCTGTTGCGTTAACGTGCGTTCCTCCGCAGAGTTCCACAGAATCGCCGAACTTAATTACCCTTACATTATCGCCATACTTTTCGCCAAAAAGAGCCATCGCACCCATATTTTGGGCTTGCTCAATCGGAATATTCCTTTTCTCGTCTAATAAAAGGTTCGCGCGTATCTTATTATTAACAATCGTTTCTACTTGCTCAATTTCCTCTTCCGAAAGTTTGGAAAAGTGAGAGAAATCGAAGCGTAGTCTTTCGTCGTCTACCATCGAACCTTTCTGCTCAACGTGAGTTCCAAGCACACTTCTTAATGCCTCGTGCAAAAGATGGGTTGCGCTGTGATTGTTGGCGGTCTGCATACGTTTATGCTCGTCAACTATTGCTGTAAAATTAGCAGTAACATCCGCTGGTAACTTTGGTGTGATATGAATTACAAGGTTGTTTTCCTTTTTTGTGTCTGTAATAATGATTTTTTCAGAATCATTGGTCAAAATACCTTTATCACCAACCTGTCCACCAGATTCCGCATAGAAAGGAGTCTGATTAAAGACAAGCTGGAAGAAAGTCTTGTCCTTCGCTTTCACTTTGCGATATTTCAAAATCTCAACATCGGTCGAAAGTAAGTCATAGCCCACAAACTTTGTCTCGTCTGTTTCCGATTTTATAACAACCCAATCATCAGTATCCACAACTGCAGCCTGACGAGAGCGTGCCTTTTGCTCTTCCATGCACTTACTAAAGTCGTCCATGTTAACATCAAGCCCCTTTTCCTTTGCCATCAACTGCGTTAAGTCTATTGGGAAACCAAATGTGTCGAACAATTCAAATGCGAACTTACCTTCTATGATTTTTTCAGAACCTAAGTTTAAAATATTGCTCTCGAATTTTTGAATTCCAGAAGCCAATGTTTTAAGGAAAGAAATCTCTTCCTCCACTAACACTCGTCTGATTAGCTCTTGCTGTGCTTTCAGTTCTGGGAAGTAATCACCCATCTGCCCAACCAATACCGGCAACAATTCGAACATAAATGGTTCCTTAAAATCAAGGAATGTGTAGCCATATCTAACAGCCCTACGCAAAATTCTGCGAATAACATAACCTGCTTTATTGTTCGAAGGCAACTGACCGTCAGCTATTGCAAAACAAACGGCTCGCAAATGATCAGAGATAACTCTCATGGCGATGTCAGCCTTTATTTCCTTACCATATTCCTTATTTGATAAGCGAGCTAACTCTTGTATCAATGGTTGGAAAACGTCTGTGTCGTAATTAGACTTGGTCCCTTGCAAAACCATGCATAATCTTTCGAAACCCATGCCGGTGTCCACATGTTTTGCTGGCAAAGGCACTAACTTGCCATCATTCATGCGATTGAATTCGATGAACACATTGTTCCATATTTCAATCACCAGATGATGATCGTTATTTACTAAATCCTTACCGGGAATCAGGTTCTTTTCCTCAGCATCTCTCAAATCAATATGTATTTCCGAGCATGGACCGCAAGGACCTGTGTCGCCCATTTCCCAAAAATTGTCCTTCTTGGAGCCAAACAAAATCCTGTCTTCCGAAATGTATTGTTTCCAGATGTCGTATGCTTCCATATCCTTTGGAAGTCCATCGCTGTCGTCGCCACCAAAAACCGTTACATAAAGATTTTCTTTGTTTATTTTGTAAACCTCGGTTAATAATTCCCAAGCCCAGGCTATTGCTTCCTTTTTAAAATAGTCGCCAAAGGACCAGTTGCCCAACATCTCGAACATCGTGTGATGATAGGTGTCGTGCCCAACTTCTTCCAAGTCGTTATGTTTCCCCGAAACCCTCAAACACTTCTGCGAATCGGCTATCCTTTTAAATTTAACAGGTGTGTTGCCCAGAAAAATATCTTTAAACTGATTCATACCTGCGTTTGTGAACATCAGGGTGGGATCATTTTTTATCACCATCGGCGCCGATGGTACAATCTGGTGTAGTTTGCTCTGGAAATAGTCCAGAAAAGTCTTCCTAATTAGAGATGAATTCATATGTTCTTATATCAATTATATAGATGTTTAAGCTTTTTTAAGAATAAAAAGACTGCAAAAGTACTTTATATTCTCTAATTTTGCGAATATTTAATTACTTTTTCTATTAACAAGTATTAAATTATAACTGTTCAAACAATGCCAAAGAAAATTCGATACCATTTTAACGTACATTCTTTATCTATCGAAAAAGTTAGAATCACTTTTAAGGATAGGTTCAAAAAGCTGTCTTCAATTGCAGCATTTGGGATGGTGTTTGCAGCTGTAGTTATGCTAATTGCCTACAATTTCTTTAATTCTCCAAAAGAAAAAATGCTTGCCCGCGAGATTGAACAGTACAAAATGCAGTATGATATTATGAACAAAAGGCTGACTAATATTTCTGCAGTATTAAAAGATATGGAGAACAGGGATGATAATATTTACCGCGTCATCTTTGAAGCCGAACCTATCCCTAACTCAGTAAGAAACGCAGGCATTGGTGGTGCCGACCGCTATAGTGAACTGGAAGGACTGTCTAATTCAGAAAAGATAATCGAGACTGCTAAAAATATAGATAAGATATCACGTCAACTCGTTGTACAATCAAAATCCTTCGACGAAGTTTTTAATATGGCAAAGAATAAAGAGGAAATGATGAAACATTTGCCTGCTATCATGCCTTTGTCTAAAAATACTGCGAGTATAATATCTGGTTTTGGAATGCGTTTTCATCCAATCTTAAAATACCGTCGTATGCATACTGGCATCGACATTGCTGCTTCAAAAGGCACTCCAATATATGCCACCGCTGATGGCACAATCGAAGAAGCCGAAAGAGAAAGTGGCTACGGAAATGTGTGTATGATTAACCATGGTTATGGTTATGAAACCCTTTACGGCCATATGCAAAGCTTCAAGGTTAAGGTTGGACAAAAAGTTAAACGCGGCGAGATCATTGGTTATGTTGGTATGACAGGCTTAGCTGAAGCCCCCCATGTACATTACGAAATCATTCTAAACGGAACAAAAGTTAATCCAGTTTACTTCTTCTACAACGACCTTTCTCCTAAAGAATATGAGAAGGTTATAGAAAAAGCAAACGAAGAGAATCAATGTCTGTCATAATATCCTATTTTTACGAATTAAATTCTTAAGTTTAGGTTATAAAAAATTTATTATTAAAAATAATATGCTTTTATTAAACAATAGTTAAACTTTATTTGTTACTTTTGCAGAAATTTTAAATAATATATCTTTAATTATATTATAATTAAATATAATCAAATAAATATGACTACTAAAATCAAATCACTACTTTTAATCTTGTCTCTATTTTTAATGATAGCTACAAGTTGTAAAAAAGATAGCAATGGTAACCCAATTATTCCTGGCATCAACACATCAATGGACGCAAAGATTGATGGTGTAATTTGGTCTTCGATTACAAGAGTTACTAATAAAAATGGAAATACTATTAATATGATAGGAACATCTTTGGATGGTAAAATAATTGAAATAAACATTACCCCAACAATTACTACCGAAAGCTTGGCCATTAATAAAGATTACACTTTAACAGGAAATGCTTTTTTTAAGAAAGACATCAATGCAAGTGCAAACGATATCTACGGAGCTATTTCTGGCACAGTAAGGCTTTCAGCTCTCGATTTAACTAACAAACTTATTTCAGGTACTTTTAGTTTCACTGCTGTTTCAATTAGTTTTGGAACTTCGACTATTACTGCTGGAACATTCGCTAACGTATCTTTTGTGGGTAACTAATACTAAAAAATATAAATTAGAGTTATTAACTTTGGCATCAAATTTGTTCAAAGAATCAAATCAAATTATCAAAATTAAATAAATAATCAATTAAATTAAATTCAAAAAAAAATGAAAAAATTAAATCTATTAATTGTTTTAGCCTTATTCATTGGCATTTTTTCAAGTTGCAAGAAAGACACAACAACTTTACCTGCACCAGTTATCAGCTTTTTAAATGGTGTTAGTACAGCTAATGTTGCTTCTGGAGCAAACTATACAATTGCTGGTACTATTACTTCTGACGAAGGATTAACCGAAGTTAAATATTTTGTTGTAACTACTTCAGGAGAAACTCAAATTGGACAAGCTATTACTTCTTTCACTAATGCAAATAGCTACTCATTCCAACAAACTATTAGTAATATAACAGCTCAATCTGTTATTAAAGTTCAAGCTACTGATAGCAAAAACCAAACTACTTCAGCTAATTTCACAATTACAGTTGGTGGAACTAACAATCCTACTGTTTACTCAAATGTAACAATTGGATCATACAACAACACAACTTTAGGTAGCTCTTTTGCATCTATTGATGGTACTGTTTATTCTTTAGCTAATGCAAAAGCAAGTTCTAACAAAATAGACATGATCTACTATTTCAGCTCTGCAAACAATGCTTCTATTTCTGCTCCAGCTGATTTAACATTATTAAATGTTTATTTTACAACAGCTAGCGCTCCAAGTACTTGGACAGTTAAAAACAACACTAAACTTTTAAAAGTTAATGGTAGCATTACTTATGCAACTGCTACATCTGCTCAAATTAGTGCTTTAAACCCAACTGGTTTAAATGTAAATAATTTAGTTGCTGGTGATGTTATTGCTTTCTTAACTGACGCTACAAGTGCTTTACCTAACAAAAAAGGTATTGCTGAAGTTGTTTCTGTTACAGGAACTGATGCTGGTCAAATTGTTTTAAATATCAAAATAGCTAACTAAGCTTTAAAATATTTTCAACCTGAAAAGGCTGTCTTGAATTAACAAGACAGCCTTTTTTATTTGTATTAATATAAAAATAAAAATCTTAATCTAAGTAAAAATTAAGCTAACATATTATACGAAAAACATTATATACCCATCCAATTTGGTGAGACGACTATAGAAAAGAGAATATACACGTCCAATATGGTGAGATGACAAAAAAGACTTCCTTTTCT
>CAYRBL010000007.1:0-23175 GCA_964422385.1 uncultured Bacteroides sp. | reverse complement strand
AAACGGATGTGTATGATGGGGGAATACATGTGCCATTTATCGTAAGATGGAAAGGGAAAATAGCAAAAAATACTAAATCAAATCTAATATGTGGATTTCAGGATATATTGCCTACTATAGCTGATATTACATACAGTACATATCCAAAAAATATTGATGGAATATCTATTTTGCCTACTTTATTACATAAAAATAAGCAGAAAGAACACGCGTATTTGTATTGGGAATTTCATTCTAATGGAGGTTCGCAAGCAATAAGAATGGGTAAATGGAAGGCAGTAAAACTTAAGATTAATGGCAATCCGGATGCAAAGATTGCTTTGTATAATTTGGATGTAGATATAAATGAAACTACTGATGTGGCTGCCGAAAACCCTGCTGTTATTGCTGAAATATTAAAAATAATGGCAAGCAGAACCCCATCAAATATTGAAGTATGGAATTTTAATCAAATAAAAAAATAAAGAACATAAGTTATGAAAAAATTATTGGTAAAATTTTTGTTTTTGATGTCTGTTTTTTGTTTAGAAAATGGATATGCTGCCGTAAAATTGCCTTCGATATTAAGCGACGGGATGGTGTTGCAGCAAAACACAGATGTAAAACTTTGGGGCTGGGCAGATGCAGGCGAGAAAATAACTATAAAAACCAGTTGGTTGCGTCAAGTAGTGTACGCTACCGCAAATGCCGAAGGAAAATGGATAGCCACTGTAAAAACTACCGAAGCAGGAGGCCCATATATGATAGAAATAGAAGGCACTAACAAGATAACACTAAAAAATATATTGCTCGGAGAAGTGTGGATATGCTCGGGACAATCGAATATGGAATACACCATAAAGATGCTGGGAGGATGGGATAATTACAAAAAAGAATTAGAAGATTTATTGAAGAACGACTACAGAAATGTACGTTTGTGCCAGGTTGAAAAGGATAAATCGGACGTAAAAAAAGATGATTGTAGCTCGAAATGGTTATTATTAGATTCCTCAACAGTTAATAATTTTAGTGCTGTAGCTTGGTTTTTTGGAAGAGAACTTTCGAAAAGATTAAAAGTACCTGTTGCACTCATCTCAACAAATTGGGGAGGCACTCCGGCAGAAGCCTGGACTGAGTTATCGTATTTGAAAAACGAAAAAGATTTGTCGTTATATCTCACGAGAGATAGTGGTGCTAAGTTGTTTCCATCAAGTCCTTCGGTGTTGTACAATGCGATGATAAATCCATTAATAAACTATACAATTAAGGGTGCGATATGGTATCAGGGAGAATCAAATATTGGAGAATCGGAACTCTATTATAAGTTATTTTCGACTATGATTAAGAGTTGGAGGAAAGCTTGGAATATTGGAGATTTCCCATTTTATTATGTTCAAATAGCTCCTTTTGGATATAGAAATGGCAACAATAGTTCGGCATATTTAAGAGAAGCACAACTGAAAACACTTAGCATTCCTAACACGGGAATGGCGGTAACGATGGATATAGGTGATGTAGGCAATATACATCCGAAAGACAAGCCAAGTGTTGGCAAAAGATTATCGCTGTGGGCCTTGAACAAGACTTATGGAATAAAAGAAGTGAGTGTGTATTCAGGACCTATCTATAAAAATATGAAAGTTGAAGGTAATAAAATCAGAGTTAACTTCGATTATGCTGAGAAAGGTTTGATGGCAAAAAATAATACGTTAAGAGGATTTACTATTGCAGGAGATGATATGAATTTTGTGCCTGCTGAAGCTGTAATTGAAGGGAGTACTTTGGTTGTTTCTGCTAAAACTATTAATAAACCCAAGGCTGTAAGGTATGCATTTACCGATACTACAATGGGGACCTTATTTAATAGTGAAGGATTGCCTGCGTCGTCTTTCAGGACTGATGAATCTATCTTTTTCACAAGAGAATCGGATATAAAATTTGTTTCAGAAGCCAATACAGATAAGCTTTTTGCTGTGATAACAGGTGCTGATGCTAACTGTAATATAAGGTATACTACTGATGGTAGTGAGCCGAATTTAAAATCTAATTTGTATAAAGAAAAAATACCTGTAACTACAACAATAAATATAAAAGCAAGAGTTTTTAAGGATAAAATTCCTTCGGTATATTATTCTGAAGCTAACTTTACGATGCACAAAGCTTGGAAAAAGAAGGTAACTTATGTAACAAACTATTCGCAACAATACACAGGTACAGGCAATACGCTTACAGATGGCATCAGAGGTACCGAAAACTTTAAAGATGGTTTGTGGCAGGGTTTCTTAGGCGATGATATTATAGTGTATGTTGATTTAGAAAGTTCTCAAACTATAGAAAATATAAAGTTAGGCTTTTTGCAAGATAATAATTCGTGGATATTTGCTCCAATTTATGTTGATATATTTATCGCCGAAACCGACAATGATTTTAAGTATTTCTCAACATTATCCAATGAAAATAATCTTAAGAAAGAAGGAGCATTTTTAAAAGAATTTAAAATAAATATGGAGCATTCGAAGGCAAGATATATTAAGATAGTTGCAAAAAACATTGGTTTATGCCCTGAATGGCATCCGGGAGTTGGATATAAAGCTTGGTTATTTATGGACGAAATAGAAATAAATTAGGCGATGAAAAAGGAAGAACTTATCACAGATATTTATTCGTTTTGTAAGGCGAATTATAATGCAGAAAATGTAATAAAGTATAGTAATTATTTTAAAGGAGAATACAATGCCTGGGGATTGACGTCGCCAATGGTTCGAGAAAAAGTTAAAGAACTTTCGAAAATAAGCGAACTTAAACTTGATGTTTTGTTAGCGGCTTCACCTGATATTTTAAGGAATGGGAAGTACGAAGAAATAAGTATTGCATTGTTGCTTATAGAATGTTTTCATAAAGAATTTGATAAAAATGTTTTTAAAAGTATAGAAGATTTATTTAAAATAGGTATTGATAACTGGGCGCACGCTGATACCTTAGCGATGTTTATTTTGCCAAAGTTTGTTAGTAAGAATATAATTCTGCCAACAGATTTAAAAGAATGGTTGAAGGCAGAAAATAAGTTTCAGATAAGATGTGTGCCTGTAACTTTGATAAAGAGTTTGAAAACTTGTAAAGATTTTAATGAATATTTTAAGATAATAGAACCATTAATGAAAGATCAGGAAAGAGAAGTAAACCAAGGCACCGGTTGGTTTTTGAGAGAAGCCTGGAAAAAGGATAGAGAAGTTACAGAAGCATTCTTATTAAAATGGAAAGATACATCCCCTCGACTTATCATACAATATGCTACAGAAAAATTGACAAAAGAAGAAAAACTTCGTTTTAAAAAGGCAAAATAAATAATAATTTCATAAACTATTTCTAAAATATCATAACATATTTTTAATAGATAAAGAGTATTATTGCAAAATAATTTCAAGCAATAGTCAAAACATAGAAAAAATTAGAAGCACACTTACAAAATAATTGTTTATTATTTGTTAAAAATGAAAATAGATAAGGCTTTAGAGTAAATAAATTGTTAATATTGCAAATGTTTTTAAATAAAATAAAATGAGAAGAATTTTTTTAGGATTTGTAGCACTTTTTTCAATTGGTATTATTAATGCACAAAACGCAAATACCGATAATAAAGTAGAGGTAATTCAATGCTCGGGCTTTCGAGAAACGAAACCTTTGAGTGAATTAATTAAAGAACATCCAGAAGCAGTGGTAACAGTACCAGGCGAATTAAAGGAATCTTTCGACAGAGACAATCGCATTCCTTTCTCTGTAAAGTTAAATCCAAATGCACAACCTACAGGAGAAGATCCAGCGATGCAAAAAGCACCTGGATACAGACAATACAAAGCTCCATTAGTAGTTTGGGAAGGACAAGGTACATCAAGTTATCCACCAGATCCATCAGGTGCAGCAGGGCCTAATCATTATGTGCAAGCTGTAAACACAACTTATAAAATCTACAACAAAACAGGAGGAAGTCTTTCTGCATCAATTAATTTAGGCACCTTATTGTTTAACTCTAATGATGGAGATCCTATTGTAATGTATGATAAATATGCTGACCGTTGGGTGATAACTGAATTCAAATCCAGTGGTAATAAAATATTGTTTGGAGTATCTAAAACCAATGATCCTACAGGTGCTTATTATACTTATCAATACACTTCTCCTCAGTTTCCTGATTACGAAAAATTCTCAATATGGGCAGATGGTTATTATATGACTTCTAACCAAACTACCCAAAAGATATTTGTTTTCGAAAGAGATTCAATGCTAAAAGGAGTAACAACTGCAAGATCTATTAACAAAACATTCACTCCGCCTAATGGTGGAGGATTCTTTTGTCCGCTGCCTGCAGACGCTGATGGTCAATTGCCTCCTTATGGTACACCATGTCCAATTTTCTCTTATGAAGATGATGGTTGGGGTGCTAGTTATGTTGACAGAATAAATATTTACAAAATGAGTGTAACCTGGGGAACTTCACCAGCAGCCACTATTACTTTGGATGCACAATTACCTACTCAAGCTTTTGATGCTTCTTATAATTCTAATTGGGATGATATTGCACAACCCGGCACTACTTCTAAACTCGATGGTATTGGTGGAGTATTTACTTACAGAGCTCAATACAGAAAGTGGACTGGGTATAATTCAGTTGTTTTATGTAATGGTGTAAAGATAAATGCTACTACCGGACAAAGAAGTATAAGATGGTATGAATTAAGACAAACTGGCACTACCTGGAGTATTTATCAACAAAGTACATTTGCTCCCGATCTTTTAAATCGTTGGGTTGGAAGTATTGCAATGGATGATAATGGTTCTATTGGTATGGCTTATTCTGTGTCAGGTTCTGGTACTTCTACTGTTTATCCTAGTATTAGATTTACAGGTAGATTAGCTTCTGACCCTCTTAATACAATGACCTTTGCTGAAACAGAAGCTGCAACTGGTAACTCTGTTCAATCAGGTACTAATCGTTATGGTGATTATTCGCATACATGTCTCGATCCAGTTGATGGAACTATCTTTTGGCATACTGGTGAATATATTGTAGGAGGTAATCCTGCTACAAAGGTGTTCTCATTCAGATTGCCTACAAGTAGTGGAGTTGGTATTGATGAAAAAACAAGTAGTTTTAAATTTAATGTTTTTAAATTAAATAATGAGATTAAAGTTATTGCTACAAATCTTCCTTCGAACATCCAACTTAATGTTGATTTGTATGATATAGCCGGAAAGTTATTAGCAAGTAAAATTATAACACCTTCTTCTAATTCTATTGAGACTTCTTTTGAAGCTTTTGGATTAGCTAAAGGAACTTATTTGGTAAGAATTGGAAATGCTAACACAAGTTTCCAAAAAGTAACTAAGCTTGTTATTGAATAATACATTTTAAAAAATAATATAATAAAGGCATATCATTCTTTTTATTGGATGATATGCCTTTTTATAATAATACAATACAAATATTATAATAATGAAAAGAATTCTATATTTGCTTATTTTTATAAGCATCCTAAGTTTTGCTTGCAAACCAAAACAAAATATTGTTAAAACAGATGATAAAACTACTGTTGCCAAAGGTGCGTTTATCGGGAAAGTGTCTCATAAGTTTAAGAGCAGTGGATGTGCTACAGTTATTATTTTATTCAAAACAGGGAGCGAAAAACCTTTAATTTTAATACCATTTGGTAAATTAGATGATTCTTTTGACAAAGATGGTATGGAAATTTATTTCGATTATCATCCTTTAAAAGTTAAAAATCCTGAAGGATGCGCCGAAGGAATGCCTGCTGAAATTACAAATATCTCTAAAAAATAAAATAACATCCTGAATAATTCTTTTTAGAAAGGAATTATTCAGGATAATATATATATAAGTTTTATTAAGCTTTTAATAAAAAGTCTACTGATTCTCCTGGATTTATTTCCTTAGGTTGCTCTCCATATTTGAATAATCGCATCGGGCGCTTTCCAATCAACTTCATAGTATCGCCTTCAACCCAAAGCAAAGTTGCTTCTCTTAAGCCTGCAACATATATGTGCTGATTTACTTCCATAAATTCTTCAATGCGTTGTTCACGTGTCTCACCACCGTGACCATCAGGATGTGCATCCAAGTAATGTGGATTAATTTGGAAAGGGACCAAAGAAGTGCAATTAAAGCTTTCGGGTTCGATGATAGGCATATCATTAGTTGTTTTCAACGAAGGACAAGCAACATTCGAACCTGCACTCCAGCCCATATAAGGAGTTCCATTTAATGCTTGTTCGCGGATAGCATCTACTAATTTTAACTTGTGTAGCATATACAATAAATGAAAAGTATTGCCCCCTCCTACTGCTATAACCTCAGCTTCTTTAACTGCTTTAACAGGATCGGTTGCTGTGTGTATACCCTTAAGTTCGAAGCCCATTTCGTTAAATACTGTAGCTACTTTGGATGTATATTCATCATAAGAAATACCTACGCCTGCATAAGGCACAAAAAGTACTGACTTAACTTTATAGGTTTCCATAAAAGTTTTAATATCATTTCGAGGCCAGCCTAAATAAGCTTCGCCTGCATTGGTTGAATTGCTGATAAGAAGTAATTTTTTCATTTTGTTAATTATTTAGCTTGCAAAATTACAATAATTGTTGTTAGTGGACAAAGATATTTAAATTTTTAATAAAGTAACATTTATTTAAGTAGTATTTTCTTTTATAATGAATCTATCAATTTGATATGTTATAAATATTCTCCTTAAATAAACTTCGGATTAAATATTGAAGTATTATATAATAAAAAAAGTTTGCTTAAATTTATTTTTAAAAGCCTTTTCTAAGTTCTTTTTTACTAATTAAGTTCAAATTTTCTAAATAAAATGGAATAACAAGGGTATTGTTATTTTTCATAAATATTTATAATCATATTAAAATAGTGTATTTTACAAAATTATTCTTTTTAAAAAATGTAAAATTATGCCATCTTTTGAAAAAAATGGTCAATAATTTTTTTTAAATATGCGTTAATTGAGTTTGAAGAGACGTGTTTTGAGTTTGAATGTTCGATCTTTTGTTTTTAATATCCTTGATTGCATTTAGAATGGTTTATATTTGAGTTTGAAGAGGCAATATTTGATTTTGAATATTCAATATTGCAGTTTTAAGGGGCAATAATTTAGTTTTAACATCCTATATTTTAAAAAAAATATTCAATCTTTTGAAAAAAATATGCATTAATTTTTTCCTGTAATTTCAATAATTTTTTCCTGTATTTCTCATAATTTTTTCTTGCATTCTTAATAATTTTTCTTTGCATTTTCAATAATTTTTCTTTGCATTTTCAATAATTTTTCTTTGCATTCTTCACAATTTTTCTTTGCATTTTCAATAATTTTTTCCTGCATTTTTCATAATTTTTCTTTGCATTATTGATGTTTAAAGACTTGTGGAGAGTCTACGTGTGGGAAATATCATCAAAATAAGAACTTTAACACTGTAATTTCGAAACTTTAAGTTGCAAAGTTGCCAATTATTTAAAGTTGTTTCTATAAAGAGGTCGCAGCTATGCTGCTTAAATTCATTTCTTATTAATGACACTACAAAGAGGTCGCCACTACGTGACTTTAAAATTGTTTTGTTGCATTTATAAACCGTTCTATTTTATTATCAAAATAAAAAAACAATTAATTACAATATTTATAATAATAGTATATAGTAAATTCGTACATTTGCAAAAAAATAAAACTCGAATGACTAAACTAAGTGTTAACATAAATAAAATAGCTACAATTAGAAATGCCCGCGGTGGTAATGTGCCTAATCTATTGCAGGTAGCAATGGATTGCGAACGTTTCGGTGCCGAAGGAATTACAGTGCATCCTCGCCCAGATGAACGTCATATAAGGTATCAGGATGTGGTGGATTTGAAACCTAAAGTTACAACCGAATTTAATATAGAAGGCTATCCTTCCAAAAAGTTTATCGAACTGGTTACAACTGTAAAACCTGCTCAGGTAACTCTTGTGCCTGATCCACCAGATGCAATTACTTCGAATGCAGGCTGGGACACTATTAATAATGAGTCTTATTTAAAAGATTTGGTTGATATGTTTAGGAGTTTTGGCATTCGTACATCTATCTTTATCGAAACTGATTTGAAAATGATAGCTAATGCCGCAAAAACAGGCACAGATAGAATTGAATTATATACCGAATCGTACGCTAAAAAATATCCTTTTGATAAAATAAATGCAATAGCTCCTTTTGTTGAAGCAGCTAAACTTGCAAATGAATTGGGATTAGGCATAAATGCAGGTCATGATTTGGATGCAAATAACCTAAATTATTTTTATAAAAATATTCCTGGTTTATTAGAAGTTTCAATAGGTCACGCTTTAATTAGTGAAGCATTGTATTTAGGATTGGAAAATACAATTCAGATTTATTTGAGACAACTAAAATAATTACGAATTACGAATTACGGAATAGTATTTAAAACTAAAAAGACAAAATATACTTAGGATTGTTAATAATAATAAAGAAATAATAAATCGAAACACAATTTTTATGGGAAAGACAATATTAATTACGGGTGGTGCAGGCTTTATTGGCTCACATGTTGTAAGGTTATTTGTAAAAAAGTATCCTGAATACAAAATCGTTAACCTCGACAAATTAACGTATGCAGGTAATCTTGCAAATTTAACAGACATTGAAAAGGAAGCAAATTATGAATTCGTAAAAGCCGATATCGTTGATGCAGCAGCTATGAATTCGTTGTTTGAAAAGTATCAATTTGATGGTGTAATTCATCTTGCTGCCGAATCGCATGTCGATCGTTCGATTGCTAATCCAATGGAATTTATTTTTACTAATATTATTGGTACAGTTAATTTATTAAATGCTGCTCGAAATATCTGGAAAGATAATATGGATGGTAAACGTTTTTATCATATTTCGACTGATGAAGTGTATGGTTCTTTAGGCGAAACAGGTTTCTTTACCGAAGAAACTGCTTACGATCCTCGCTCTCCATATTCTTCTTCCAAAGCTAGTTCTGATCATATAGTTAGGGCATATTTTCACACCTACAAACTTCCTGTTGTTGTTTCAAACTGTTCCAATAACTATGGACAGTTTCAGTTCCCTGAAAAGTTATTGCCTTTAGCAATAAATAATATTAAAAATAATAATCCAATTCCTGTTTATGGAAAAGGTGAAAACATCCGCGACTGGTTGTATGTAGTGGATCATGCAAGGGCTATTGATACTATTTATCACCACGGTAAAACTGGAGATACTTATAATATTGGCGGCAATAATGAGTGGACAAATATTAGTCTTATTTATAAACTTTGTGAGATTATGGATCGCAAATTAAACCGAGAACAAGGTTCTTCGGCTAAACTAATAACTTTTGTAAAAGACAGAGCAGGACATGATTTACGTTATGCAATTGACTCAACAAAACTACAAAAAGAATTGGGTTGGAAACCATCTTTACAGTTTGAAGAAGGCATGGAAATAACTGTTGATTGGTATTTGAACAATGAGGAATGGCTGAACAATGTAACATCTGGAGCCTATCAAAAATACTACGATAACCAATATATAAATCGCTAGAAAAATCAATAAATGAGTTTATTCGACAAAATGTTTCATCCTAAAAAGCTTAGTCAGCCAGTAGACCTTTCGGTTTTAAAAACTGATATGCACTCTCATTATATACCAGGAATAGATGACGGTGCAGTTACTATGGATGAATCTGTTGCAATGCTAAAAGAAATGTATAATATGGGGTATCGAAAAATAATAACGACACCCCATATTCAAGGTGAAATATTTAAAAATACACCTGAAATTATTCTTTCAGGATTAGCCGATTTAAAAGAAGCTTTGCAAGCAGAAAATGTGCAATTGGAAGTTGAAGCAGCGGCAGAATATTTGTTGGATGATTATTTTGAAGAGAAATTAAAGACGAATAATCTACTTACCTTTGGCGACAAATATATTTTGGTTGAATGTTCTTATTTCAGTCCGCATCCTAATTTATATACATTTATTTTCAACCTGCAAATCGAAGGATACAAAGTAATACTTGCCCATCCTGAGCGCTATAGCTATTGGTTTAATAATTTTAAGAAGTACGAAGATCTTAAAGATAGAGGTGTTTTCTTTCAATTAAACACAATATCTTTGTGCGGATATTATGACAATATGGTTAAAAAAAATGCTGAAAAGATTATCGATGCAGGTATGATAGATTTCCTGGGTTCGGATATGCATAATTTTAATTATTTGAACGCACTCAAGAACTCACAACACGAAAAATATCTTGCAAAAGTATTAGAAACAAGCAAGATTTTAAATAGTACTCTTTAATGATTTTGCTACCTAACTCTTCATTATTTTACAATACAATTTTATCCAATTAAACTATAATTTAAGCACTTTATCATGGTTGTTGGGGCATCAGTTTGGATTGGATTTATTGTTTTTATCTTATTATTATTAATAATAGATTTAGGCTTATTCCATCGTAAATCGCATGAAGTTAAAATAAAAGAAGCACTAATATGGAGCGCAGTATGGATTACTCTTTCCTTACTTTTCAATTTACTAGTGTATTATTATCTTGGCAAAGTTAAAGCACTCGAATTCCTTACAGGATACGTCATCGAAAAATCCTTGAGCATCGACAATTTATTTGTATTTATAATGCTGTTTTCCTTTTTCGATGTCAAACCTAAATATCAACACAAGGTATTGTTCTGGGGTATATTGGGAGCATTGGTATTGCGGGCATTATTTATATTTGGAGGAGTAAGTCTTATCAACAAATTTCATTGGATTATTTATGTTTTCGGAGGTTTTTTAGTGTATACAGGCTTTAAAATGTTTTTTGAAAAAGAAAAAGAAATAAAGCCACATGAATCTGGTATCGTTAAAATATTCAAGAAAATATTTCCTGTAAGTGACGAAATGCATAATGGTAATTTCTTCGTTAAAATAAATGCGAAACTATATGCAACGCCCTTATTGGTAGTATTAATTGTGGTAGAGTTTACCGATTTAATTTTTGCAGTGGATTCGATTCCAGCCATACTTGCAATCTCAAATGATCCTTTTATTATTTTCACCTCAAATGTTTTTGCCATCTTAGGGCTTAGAGCATTATACTTTGCATTGGCAGGCGTTACCAAGTATTTTTATTATCTTAAATATGGATTATCTGTAATATTATTTTTCGTTGGTAGCAAAATGTGCATCTCTTATTATTATAAAATCCCTGTGATGGTATCTTTGATGGTTATTATCGTAATATTAATTATCACCATTCTTTCTTCACTTATTTTCAAACCAAAATCTTTAGACGAAATAAAATAAACAAGCATTTTTTTGTATTAATTACAATTTTATTTTTATTCTTCTGATTAAATCACCTCATTTTTTCTTTTTTTAAAACATAAACTCAATAAAACACTCCCAAAAACACCTTTTTTGTAAAGCACTCTAAAAGAAGCGAACTGATGAAATCCGGAAAATACTTTTGTATAATTGACTCTGTTTATACATTTTTTTTAGCAGATATGTATAAACAGACCTTTTTATAAGGATAATAAAAAAAGCTTCCATTTTAATCAAATGAAAGCTTTTTAGTATCTTTTAAAAAAAATAAAACTGTCTTTATTTCTTACTAAAATATTTGTGTCGGATAACTGTAACTACAGGAGGCAACAAGGAAATAATTATTATTGTAAAAATAACCAACGTAAAGTTATGTTTTACGCTAGGAATGTTGCCAAAGAAAAATCCTGCCAAAGAAAAAGAAACTACCCAAAGTATATTTCCGATTATCGAAAAAGAAATAAAACGGATATATTTCATAGTTCCAACTCCTGCTACAAAGGGAGCAAAGGTGCGGATGATTGGCATAAATCGTGCAATTATCAATGTTTTTCCACCGTGTTTTTCATAAAAAGAATGTGTTTTATTTAGATATTCTTTCTTGATAAGTTTGTAATCTTTTTCATAAACTGTTTTGCCAATAAACCTTCCTATAAAGAAATTAGTATTATCACCAGCAAAAGCAGCGATTAATAACACTATTATTAAAAGGGCAATATTCAAAGGGTTACCATCCATTGCAGCTATAGTTCCAGCTGCAAAAAGTAAAGAGTCGCCAGGTAAAAAAGGTGTAACTACCAAGCCAGTTTCGCAAAATATTATTAAAAATAATAATAAATAAGTCCAGGTTTGATAATTAGTTACCCATAAATTCAGGTGTTGATCGATGTGTAAAATAAAATCGAAAAGTTGTTTTATTAGTTCCATTAAAATTGTTATTAATTAAAGGGCAAAGTTACATTATTTTTTTAACCCATTATCAATCTTAACAACAAAAATAATATTCCACTTAATATAATAGTTACTGGCAAAGTTACTAACCAAGCAATAGCAATGTTTTTAATTGTTTTCATTTGCAAGTTTCCTTTGCCATGCGAAGCTACCATTGTACCTGCCACGCCAGATGTCAAAACATGGGTTGTACTTACCGGTAAGCCTAACATTGTTGAAGCAGTTATGGTGCTTGCTGCTACTAATTCGGCGCTGGCACCTTGTGCATAGGTTAAATGCGACTTTCCTATTTTTTCTCCGATGGTTACAACTATTCTTCTCCAACCTATCATTGTTCCCAATCCCAATGCTAAGGAAACTATCAATTTAACTTCCCAAGGAGCATATTCGGTGTATTCTTTCATCGCTTTTAATTCCGATTTCACTGTTGTCAAATCTTTATCATTGATGCCTGCGAATACCTTGCTATTTGCAACTGTTAATGCTTCAGCTTTTTTAGCAACTTGTAATATTGATTTTCTTACTTCGAAATGTTTTTTATCTTTTAAAGATTCGAAAGAAGAAACACCTTTTAAATAAGATACAATAGAATCGTTTTTAGATTTAACAGCAATAAATGCTTTTTTATCATCTTTCGAAAGTGCTAATGTATCTACTTTATTTAATACTGATTCAACCGTTTGAGCACTTGCAAATAATTTTTCAGGAGATTTAGAATGGTCTAAAGCAAAATGAATAGGCACCAATCCTATTAAAATAATCATGATTAATCCAACACCTTTTTGACCATCGTTCGAACCGTGAGAATAGCTAACACTCATACAAGTAAAGATTAAAATAGAACGAATCCATAACGGTGGAGCTTTCTTTTCTTCAGGTTCTTGAAAAAGTTTTTTATTTTTTATTAATTTTGGTAATAATAACATTAATAAAAAGGATAATCCAAAGCCAAAAACAGGAGAAATTAACAATGAAAGACCCGTATCTTGCACTTTTTTCCAGTTCAAAGCAATCTCATGACTTCCCGGAAGCATCATGTAAGCAATACCTACACCAAAGATAGACCCAATTAAAGTATGTGAACTAGAGCATGGAATTCCGAAATACCAAGTGCCGAGATTCCAAATAATAGCTGTTAGAAGCAATGCTAAAATCATTGCTAAACCATGATATATATTTTGATCAATTAATGCTTCGGTGGGCAAAAGATTTACAATCCCCATTGCAACAGCAATTCCTCCTACCAAAACCCCTGTAAAATTTAAGATTCCCGAAAGTATTACAGCAACTGATGGTTTCAAAGTGTTGGTGTAAATAACAGTTGCTACAGCGTTGGCAGTGTCGTGAAATCCATTGATAAATTCGAAAGCAACAACTGCTGCTAAGCATAAAAGAAGTAAAATAGTCAAACTTGCATCGAGTCCAAACATATGTTATATTAATTTATTGTAAATAATTCCGACTTAAATATTTTTTTATATTAATTTAATGTTAATTTAAAAATTTCGTCAAAAGTAATAAAATTTTTATTACTTTTGTCAACTATTAATATTAAATAATTTAGAAACCTACAAAAATTAAAAAATTTTTAAATGGAATACAAAGATTACTTTTGTTTTAATCTAATATTAATTTAATGTTAATTTTTTATCTATTAAATAAATTTATAAAAAAAAACAATGGAAAAAGAAGTAAATAAACTAAAACTAAATAAAAAATTAATTGTAGTAAGAAATGTTTTAATGATAATTTTATCTGTATTTTTCATCATTTTTGGCTTTCTATATGGCACCTATAATGGAACAGAAATTGCTAGTAATACACCTATAAATATTAGGTATGGTTTGTTTGCTTTTTCATTAATAATTTCGGCTACAGCTATAATTATTGCAGTTTTTAACAAAAGTAAGAAATAAAAACATTCTTCAAAAGATTAAATCGTAAAGATTTTTATTCCTAAATATATTAAATGCTATTAATATTTTATATTGGTAGCATTTTTTATTTTATTTAAACAAAATTCCTTTCTTTATTTTCTAAAATTAAAATCAAAAAAAAAGTTCGCTTGTTTTATAATATTGGAATAAGAAACTTGGATGTGATAAACCAATAGTTTAAGTCTTGCCATCTATCTTTCCTCATCCTTATATTTATTAGAGTTTTCAACAGATAGCTTTTCAATAGCATAGCCTATTGAAACAATTTGTTGTAAACATAAAATTATTAAAAGGTATGTGGAGATCGGTTACCACAATAAAAACGAGGCGTTTCCGAAAAGCCTTACGAGTAGGGAAATTAATTTTAATTAAAATGAAAAAACTATTACTATATCTAACAATTTTAATTTTATTATTAAGCGGATTCTCTTTAAAATCCCAAACAACCGTTTCAATAAACCCTTCGCAAGACAATACCTTGTTTGAAGATGCTTCGGGAAGTTTATCAGATGGTGCCGGCGACCACTTTTTTGTTGGCACTACTAATGCAAATTTAATTCGCAGAGGACTTATTAAGTTTAATATTTCTTCACTTATTCCAGCTGGTTCTACCATTACAAATGTTACTTTATCGTTAACAATGGACAAAACTATTTCAGGACCAAGCAACATCCAATTGCATAGTTTAATAGCAGATTGGGGCGAAGGTGCTTCTTTTTCGAGTGGCGGAGGTACAGCTGCTCAAACTAATGATGCAACTTGGATTTATTCTAATTATTTAATTCAAAGCTGGAATTTTCCTGGTGGCGATTTTAATCCAACTGCATCTGCATCGTCTTCTGTAAATGCAAATGGTGTGTATTCGTGGACTTCGACACAAATGAAAACTGATGTTCAAAATTGGTTAAATAATCCTTCACTTAACTTCGGTTGGTGTGTTATTGGCGATGAATCTACCTATCCTACTGCAAAAAGATTTGCAAGTAAGGAGAATGCTTCAACAACTGCGGTGCCGGTTTTGACTATTACTTATGTTCAAAATGCAATTGCAATCGCACCTTTAAAAGACAATACTTTGTTCGAAAGCACTACAGGCAGTTTATCAAATGGTGCTGGTGATCACTTTTTTGTGGGAAAAACCAATTCTAATTCCAAAAGAAGAGGCCTTTTGATGTTTGATATTGCGTCGAACATCCCTGCAGGTGCTACTATCACTGGTGCAACTTTAGCTTTAACAATGGATCAATCTATTTCGGGTGCAAGTAATATTGACTTACATAAAGTTACGAATGATTGGGGCGAAGGTTCTTCTTCATCAAGTGGTGGTGGAGCTGCTTCTCAAACAAATGATGCTACTTGGATTCATCGGTTTTATCCTAATTCTTTTTGGGCTCATGCAGGTGGCGACTTTAGTTCTTCTATTTCTGCGTCAACTTCGGTAAATGGCACAGGAGTATATACTTGGACATCGCAACAAATGATAAATGAGGTGCAAAACTGGCTAAATAATCCTTCAACTAATTATGGATGGTGTTTAGTTGGAAACGAAGCTACATATCCTACTGCTAAACGTTTTGTGAGTAAGGAATCGACCTCAACAAGCGATATTCCTCAGCTAATTATTTACTATACTATGCCAGCTTGCGTAAATACCACAAATACTTTTAGTGTAAATGCAATTGATAGTTATACTGCTCCAAGTGGTGCTACTTACACGTCATCACAGGTGGTTACAGATATTATTCCAAACGCAGGTGGTTGCGATAGCACAATTACTATTAATTTAACTGTTTTTTATTCTAAAAAAATACATCTTACAGCAATGTTGCAAGGTCTTTATCAAGGTGGTGGATTAATGAATCAGACTACTGATTTTGATAATAATATTGGTGATTTTGTTTTTAAATTTGCAGATCCACAAATTGTAGACACCTTAAGTGTTTTAATTAGAAATGTTAATAGTCCTGATTATAATATCCTTGCCGAATATCACGGTTTGAATTTGCATATTGACGGTTCGATTCCTGAATTTAGTTTTTACACAAATAATCCTTCAATTAATGCTATTTATTTTGAAATTGTTCATAGAAATAGTGCCGAAACCTGGAGTGATCCTGTTTCATTTGCTACTCCTAATTTAAATTATAATTTCTATACAAATGCAGTTTCGCCTTTTCAAACGGGCAATATGCTTGCTTTGTATTCAAATAATATTTATGGAGGCAGCCTGATTTGGAGTGGTGATATTATTCAAGATGGTGTTATCAATATTTTTGATTTGTCGAGTGTTTTTGATAATATTAATGATCCAAATGCTGCAGTAGGCTATACATCAGACGATGTAAATGGAGATGGTGTAGTTAATATTTTCGATTTATCAATCGTATTCGACAATTTAAACTTAGGTGCAGGAGCAATTACACCTATAACTTCTGGTTTTTAAGATCCATTTCTTTTATTTTTTGTAAACGTAATATTTGTTTTTTAATAATTGGTAAATAGCCATCTAATTAGTTTTAGGTGGCTATTTAATTATTTATTTTAACATTATAATTTTATTTTTAGTTAAAATATAAATGATAAATCTAATAAATATTAGGATAAGTCGATCTCGAAAGTTGAGATGGACATATCCTAAAGGATGGGACGTTTTTGAAAGTTGAGATGGACATATCCTAAAGGATGGGACGTTTTCGAAAGTTGAGAACGACATATCCTAAAGGATGGGACGTTTTCGAAAATTGAGAATGACATATCCTAAAGGATGGGACGTTTTCGAAAATTGAGAACGACATATCCTAAAGGATGGGACGTTTTCGAAAGTTGAGATTGATATATCCTAATTTTATATACAATAAATTTATTAATAATGATAAAATAATAAGTACTTTTGCACATACGTTTATTGTATTAAATAAATATTAAAAAAATCATAATTAAGAAAAATAAAACAAGCAACAGTATGAACACAGCACATTTACATTTAATGTTTACACATCTACCAATCGTAGGATTGTGTGTTACAATTTTGATAAGCATATATACAATGTATATCAAAAGTAAGGATTTGATGAAGCTAACGATTTGGTTGTATGTTATGCTAGGCGTATTTGCATTGATGGCATTTTTTACAGGCGATGGTGCCGAAGAAATAATAAAATCATATCCAGGTATTATTCCAGATGCCATCGAAGACCACGAAAATAGTGCCCTCTTTTTTTTAATAGGAATTCTTATTTTATCAGCAACAGCTTTAATTGGATTATATTTAAGCAAAACAAAAGAATATTTATTAAAAAAATTCAACATCTATTTATTAATAGGCGCATTAGTCTTAAGTTTATTAGCTTTAAAAACGGGATATTCGGGAGGTGAGATAAGGCATACTGAAATGGAAAAAGGAGCGTTATTAAATAAATAATCTTTTGTTTTATTAAAATAAGACAAAATAAAATCAATATATTTATGAAAAAAACATTCGGCTTAATCGTAATATTAATAGTGATTATCACTTCGTGTACCACCGTTAGATTTGAAACATCGATGCCTAAAAACACTGATGAATTAAAAGAATTTCCATCAGCAATTATTGGTAAATATGTCGATCAAAAAAGCGAAGATACCATTATAATTAACACCACTTATTTTGAATCCTTAAGTAAGAAAGACGCTATTAAACACGACGCATTCGAGAAAATAACACTATCAGATAGTGTTGTACTAAAGAAATATAAGGATTATTTAGTTTTAAACTTAAGAAAAAATGCTGACACTAATTGGGATGTTATTTTGATAGAACCAAAGAAAAATAAGCTATATGTATATAGTATTTTTGAGAATAAAAAAGAGGAAAAGTTTATGAAAAACTTAAAAGGAATAACAAGGGTAAGTGAAATGGTTTCGGCCGAAGATAGCACTAAACACTACCTTTTGAACCCAACAAATACAGAGTTTGGTGCTTTAATTAAGAAAGGATTGTTTTCAAAAATTTATATCTTTAAAAAGATAAAATAATAGCTGTTTATAAATCTTCTTTTCCTAAATTAGCAAAAGATTTTTTCAATAAAAAAGGAGTTGAAAGAGTAGTTACAATTCCCATTATCACTAAAATTGAAAATATTTCAAGGTTAATTAATTTTTCTTTGTAAGCAATGTTAGCTATCACTAATTCCATAATACCTCTGGCGTTAAGCCCTAAACCCATCGTTAAAGAAATTTTATTATTCAAACCTGCAATCTTACTTCCAATAAAACCTCCCAATATTTTGGAGAAAAAGGAAACGAATAAAACAGCAAATAATAATAAAATATTATGAATGGAATAGATATTAAATTCTAATCCGATACCGGCAAAAAAGATAGGTGCCAGAAACCCCATAGCTAATCTATTGGTAGTAATATGAAATGATTTCAGATGTTTTTTACCCACCAACTCTTTGCTTATAAGCATAGATGCAAAAAAGGCACCAATAATAAAATGGAAGCCTAAGGACTCTGTTATCATTGCAAAAAACAAAACAAAAACAAAAAATATAGCATACAATGATTCTTTCCCTTTAAGGATTTTAATCAAACTATTTAACTTTGTTTCGATATAATTTTCTTTACGCGAAACTCTTTTTATAATTTTATATGTAAATATTAAAACCATAATAAAGAAAGTTAATTTTATTAAAGAGATAGCAGATAGTTTTAATATTGAAATCATTGTCATATCCGAACCTTTAATATTTAAGATTAAACCAAGGATAGTTAAAGCCAAAACATCGTCAAAAATAGCAACTGAAATTATTCTTTGACCAATATTTGTATTTATTTTCCCTAAATCCATTAATATTCTAATGCTAACAGGCAAAGCTGTAATAGCTACACATAAACCTATAAAAACAGTAGTCATTACCTCTAATCCGAAGAAATAACCTACAGCAAAACCACTTAGTAATGGTAAGAAAAATGCAATTATTGATATTACGATTCTTTTTCCTTTTATTGATCTTAAAATATCGTCGAAATCTATTTCTAAACCTACAATAATTACCAATAAAAAAACTCCTAATTCAGATATAGTTTTCACTTCTTGGGTTCGATGAATTATATTAAGTAAAGTAGGGCCAAGTATTATTCCTGCAATAATTTCGCCAATCATCGCAGGTTGTTTAAAATTCTCGAAAAGTTCGCCTAATAACCTAGCAAAAACTAAAAGGATGAGTAGATTTGTAAAGAAAGGTAATTCTAAATATGGGAGTGTAATATTCATATAGTTTTAGTTTAAAAACCAATTATTATAAAAAAAGAGAACTAATTTATCATACAAAATACAATAAATTTTATTTAAAATTTGATGGCCAAAAACTGTAATCATAAGTTGAGTCTAAATTCCGTTCAAAATTACATAAAATAATTGAATTGAGAATGCTTTTACAATTATTTAATCTTTGATGTACTTAAATAGATAATAAGTTGTAGAAATTGCGTAATTTTGCAGAAAATTTCAATATGAATATTAAAGCAGGCGATAAAGTTAAATTTTTAAATACAGTTGGCGGTGGAATTGTTACTAAAATCATTAATCCAACTATGGTTAGCGTGGCAATAGAAGAAGGTTTCGAAGTACCTACATTAATAAAAGATCTTTTGGTAATGGAAGACAAAGGGACAGCTTCCCGTATGTTTAACCAAGATTTTAATGTTAATGTAGAAACCGTTACAAAAAATAAAGAAGTTGTAGTAGAAGAAGAATACGAACGCAAATCAAAACTAAGAAAAGCATATAATAATAACGAGCATCCAGCAGGGATTTATCTGGCATACATACCTCAGGATCAAAGATGGCTTACAACAGGTGATGTTGATATTTATCTTTTAAATCATACCGAGTATGATATTCTTTACAGTATGTTTCTTTCGAATGATGAAGGAAAACATAATGGTATTGATTATGATGTTTTGCAAGCCGAACATAAAACACATCTCACTACAATAGGCAGAGATGAATTGGAACAATGGAGCAATGGAACTATTCAAGCACTGTATCATATCGAAGAAAAGGATAGAGTTTTGGCTCCCTTAAATGCAGAATTTAAAATAAAAGCAACACGTTTTTATAAAGGAGAAAATTATATTTCTTCAACATTATTACACGAAAAAGCTTTACTAATGACCATAGGATTGTTAGCCGAGAATGCTGCGTTTGGAATGCAATTAACAAAGAAGAAAATAAAAGAAGAAGAAATTGAGCTAAAACCGATAAAAGTAGTACATACAGAACCAGAAAATATACTAAGTAGGCATATGATAAATAATGCAACTGCGGAAGTAGATTTACATATAGGTGAGCTTATTGAGGATTATTATTTATTGGATAATTCGGAGATGTTACGTGTACAGATGGATTACTTTATAAAATGTTTGGAAGCTGCATTTATGAACAAACTTCAAAAGATAATTTTCATACACGGCGTTGGTAATGGTACTTTAAAAACAGAAATCATTACAATATTAAAAGCCTATGAAAATCTTCATTATTTTGAAGCATCTTTATCAAAATATGGAGTTGGAGCAACTGAAATATTTTTAAATACGACGAAGTAATACCTCACCCCCTCCTCTCCTAAGAGGAGATGAGCTAATGCAATTTAATCTAAAGTTATTTAAAATAAATGAAACAATTAGTTATTACTTTATCTTAAAATAGAAGAAAAATTTTACTATATAAAATAAAAAAGTTCTTAAAAATAAAACAACAGTTCGTTCTATCGCTGCATTGATACACAAAATGGAGAGGAAAGTCCGGGCAACATAGAGCGCCATACTTCCTAACGGGAAGGGGTTTCAAGAAATTGGAATTACAGAGAGTGCCACAGAAAATAACCGCCTTGTTTTATTACATGGTAAGGGTGAAAATGTGAGGTAAGAGCTCACGTTGTAATATGGCAACATAATACAAGGGTAAACCTTATGGGTTGAAAGACCAAATATACCGGTTGATAAGGATTGCTCGTCCAATGCCGGGGGGTAGGTCGTTAGAGATTATTGGCGACAATAATTCTAGATAAATGATAGAAATCCCTTTGCGGGGAAACAGAACCCGGCTTACAGAACTGTTGTTTTTTTTATGTTATCTTTTGTTAATTCAACAAACTTTCCAAAGCACCTATTGTTTTCAATTACTTAAGAAAAGAATTTATTTATAAACTTTAAAAAAATATTTCACTCTTTCTTTTCTTAAGTTAACACCTTAAACTTAAATTTTGCATTTAAAATGCATCTAAAATCATTGTTATTTTTGGTATCTTATTTTAAATAAAGATAAATATAGATTATTTTTTCAATAATAATCTTTTTAAAAAAATAAACAATGAGAAAATTAAGCAAAATAGCATTTGGTATTATAATTAGTATATTTATAATATTTACTAGTTGTAAAAAATATACTGATACATCTGATCTTAATTTAAGTGTTTCTCAAGATAGATTTATAGGACACTTAGGAGATACAATTCCTATAATGATTAATGCATCAACATCTGACGATGCTATTAAATCAGTTACTGTAACAAAAACAGGAGGAATTTCAATTATTATTCCTGAAGTTTTGAACAACCAGAAATATTCTCATTTATTAAAATATATAGTTAATGATTCGGTGGGAACACTTGAAATTACTGTTACGCTCAAAGGTTATGTAGCATCAGTTTTAGAAAAAACTCTTAAATATAATATTGTAAAAGATATTCCTATTACATTAGGGACTACATCAAGCACTTACCCAAGCTTTATTAATGGAAATACATTGGCTACATTTGATTCTATCAATGCTTTTGCTAATGAAAATTTAGTTGATTTGGAATATACTTATAACAATTTTGATGGAGCAACTTTAAGTGCACCTAACGATATTAATCTCAATCTCTTTAATTGGACCATTAAAAACCCAACAAAGATTGGTAGAATAATGAAAGAAAGCCCTTATGAAATAGCTATTGTAAACGGGACTTCTGTAAAGAATCTTATGATGGGCGATATGATAGGTTATGTTACCTCAACAGGTGTAAAAGGAATTATTGAGGTGATGAATGTTGCTAATGGTTATAATGGCAATATCCAACTAACATTTATGGTTCTAAAATAATCTATTTTAAATTTAGCTATATCTCTTTTTTGTTATACAGATGTTAAATAAGAACATTATTGATTAATATCTGTTTATTTTTGCAATATGAAAAAAGTACTTCTAAAAATAGTATATGTTATAATGGTGATGCTTTTCCTGGTTACCTCCACAGGAGTTAATCTTGTAAAGCACTATTGTAATACATCTAAGAAGGAACATGTACAGCTTTTTTCAGAAAGTTATAAATGTAAAACAGAAATTGAACAGCCTAAGAAATGTTGTTGCGCTAAGCATACTTCACATAAAGAAAATACAAATAAGCAAATTACAAAAGGAAAATGTTGCAATGATTCATATCAGTATTTAAAAGTCCCATTTCAATTCGATCAACGTTTAGCTGTAAATAAAGTAATCCTCGACAATTGTCCAAAGATTATATTCAATACAGATATTTCCTCAGAACTTACTGATATTACTGATGCATTTCAATTGTATCACCCACCTCCTCTCCTATTGGTTGGGAACTATTTTATTCATTTTACACATAATTTAAAGATTCCTTTTTCTTCATCTCTTTGCTAAATTATTTCTGACATCAGAAATGAAGAGCATACTTATGCTCTCGAATAATTATTTCAATTAATTTAATAAAGATTTTTAAAATGAGAAAAAGTATTTTAAATGCAATAATCATATTGCTAATATCAACATCTGTATTTTCACAAAACATTACAGGAGTTGTTTACGAAATGAATGATAAAAAAGAAATGACACCAATTGTTGGTG